>NZ_JAEHBQ010000039.1:0-23690 GCF_016483555.1 Bacillus cereus group sp. N14 | reverse complement strand
TAAAAAATGGAGAAAAAGTAACAGTACTAGGAAAAGCAAACGGCTGGGCGAAAATAAGCTACCAAGGAAAAGAAGGTTATGTATCGTTAGAATTTGTGAAGCTGGAAGCAGGAAAACAAGAAGAAAAGCCAGCGGAAGACATTACGAATGGAACACAAGAAGTAGGAACGATTAACGCGACAAGCTTACGAGTAAGAAGTGCGGCAAATACGAGCAGCACCATTTTAGGAACCCTAAAAAATGGAGAAAAAGTAACAGTACTAGGAAAAGCAAACGGCTGGGCGAAAATCAGCTATCAAGGAAAAGAAGGGTATGTGTCGTTAGAGTTTATAACGATTGGTAAAGATTCCATAGATCCAACAAACCCAACAAACCCTGGACAGGTAATAGAAGAACGAGCCGTTGTAAATGCGTCTTTATTAAATGTACGTAAAGGTCCATCAACAGGTGCGGCAGCTGTCGGTCATTTGAAAAATGGAGAGACTGTTACGATCATAGGAAAAGAAAATGGCTGGGCAAAAATCCGTTTTAATGGCGGAGAGGGTTATGTTTCGTTACAGTTCTTAAAAGTTAAACAAGGTTCGTCTTCTTATGAAATTGTTACCTCATCACAAAAGGTTCAAAAACCAAATGAAGCGGAAGCAACACAAATTATGCAGAATATGAAAGAAGATGCTTACATTAAAAGTGACGGTAAAGTTGTAAATATGAAGCAAGGTTTCGTTCGTGCAAATGGTGTTATTAATATTTATGATATTACGACGGGTAAAAAGCTCACATATGTAAAGGGTGGAGCTGACCTGAAATTTGTAAAAGCTGTTGATGATCGTATTCATGTCCAAATTGATGGTATGACAGGTTATGTGAATATAAATGATGTTACATTACATCCGACAATGACTGGTGAGAAAACGTCGTATTATGCAACTAAAAATGGCAAGTTATATCATTATGTATACAATCCGGAAAATGGTAAACATGCAACGTATCAAATTGGTAATGCTCCGAAACATTTAAAAGAAGGAGAGCGTTACGAGGCTTTTGATAAGAAGCAAATTGGAGGACAAGATAGTTATCAATACTTTGAGTATATGCCACTTCGTGCAACATCTACTTATACAGGAGATGAAATTGATAATTTCTTACGTAAATCGAATGCAAAGAGTCCACTTATTGGATTAGGAAAATATTTTGTAAGTGCAGCAGAGAAATATAAGATGAATGCCGGTTACTTAGTGTCACATGCAATTTTAGAATCAGGATGGGGAACAAGTCGTATCGCGCAAGATAAGAAAAATTTATTTGGCTTTAGAGCGGTAGATTCCGATCCATACAATGGTGCAACTGGATTCAAAACATGGGAAGAAGGTATTGATTTTTGTGCGGCATATATAGATAAGCATTACTTAAATCCAAGTGGAAATACATATAATGGTGGAAACTTAGGAGATAAGGCACAAGGAATGAACGTCATGTATGCAAGTGATGAAAATTGGGGACAGCAAATTGCCTCGCTTATGTATAGAATTGATGCAATGAATGGAAGTAAAGATTTAAATAAATATCGACTTGGAACGTTAACGGCAGGTTCTCCGATATTCAAAAGTATGGCTGAAGGTCAGACTGGAATGACATCTCGCAACATTATGGTAGCCATTAAGAAAACAGTTAATACACCACAAGGATCGTATTATGAAATTGTCTCGGATAATAAAGAATACAACAGTGTCTACGTAAAAGCTGGATCTGTAAATCTTGTGAACTCTTATTAAAGGAAAACATCATCATTTCAATGCAGAAAAGTGAAGTTCATAATGTTAGAGGAAGTGACAGTGTGAAAAAATATATCGCATTTGATATTGGTGGCACACAGATTAAATATGGGATTATTTCAAAATCTGGGATATTACTAAATCACGAAACTACATTAACAGAGGCCCATTTAGGTGGGGAACAAATCGTTCAAAAGATTATTAGCTTGGCGGTGCAATTAATGAATGAACATGTTGTTTCTGGAATCGGTATTAGTACAGCCGGAATTGTAGATATTCATAGAGGAATCATAACTGGCGGCGTGGATCATATTCCACGCTATGCTGGTATTCCTATTATTGATAGATTACAAGCTGTATTAAAAGTTCCTATATCCATTGAAAATGATGTCAATTGTGCTTTGTTTGGAGAGATGTGGCAAGGTGTTGGAAGAGATGAAAATAATTGCATTATGCTTACCCTTGGAACGGGAATAGGGGGAGCTATTGTTATTAATAAAAAACTGTACAGAGGTCATTCATTTAGTGCTGGTGAATGGGGCAATATGTTGATCGAAGGGAAAAAATTTGAAGAGGTTGCCTCGATTTCAGGGTTAATTTCTCTTGTGCGGAAGTATAAAGGTAGCGGGAATTGGAACGGTGAAAAAATTTTTGAATTATATGATCAGAAGGATAAAGAAGTTATACATGCCGTTCGAATATTCTTTAAACATTTAGCCATTGGAATTAGTAATCTTGCTTATATCTTCAATCCAAAAGTAATTATTATTGGTGGAGGGATTACTAATAGAGGTAATCGATTTTTAGAAGAAGTAAAGGAAGAGGTACGAAAATATTTAAATCCTGAGATTTATAGTAATTGCGAGATTAAAATCGCACAAAATCGTAATCACGCAGGAATGATTGGTTCGATTTACCACTTCTTACATCAATATAAATAAATGATATAGGTGTTTTCATATAATTGAGAATTTATTCTTTTTCTCAATAGATAAATAATGCTACAATATAAGAGAAGAATACAATATTTTCCGATTAGGAAAATGCTTTGTAGAAAGGAAGAAACTTCATGCCTATTATTTTAGAAAAAGGACAAAAGATCGATTTAACGAAAGGACAACCGAGAGTAGCAAAACTACAGGTTGGCTTAGGCTGGGATCCAATTGGGCAATCAGGTGGGTTTCTGTCTTCATTATTTGGAAGTAAACCGAATGTAGATTGTGATGCATCTGTTGTTATGTTAGAAGGGGATCGCTTTTTAAACAAAAACGATTTAGTTTACTTCGGAAACAAGCTTTCTACTTGTGGTAGTATTATTCATTCAGGAGATAATTTAACAGGTGAAGGCGCTGGTGATGACGAAACAATTTTCGTAGAATTACATAAAGTTCCGAGCCGTATTAATCGTTTAGTATTCGTTGTAAATATTTATGACTGTGTAAATCGTCGTCAAGATTTCGGGATGATTCGTAATGCATATATTCGGATTCAAAACCCGCAAACTGGTGAAGAATTAGCACGCTATAATTTATCGGATAATTATGCTGGCAAAACGACTCTAATTGCAGGTGAAATGTATCGCCACGGAAGTGAATGGAAGTTTTCAGCTGTTGGAGAAGGCACACAAGATAAAAACTTAAGTGAGATTGTATCACGTTATCAATAAAATAAACCGAGGAGGAATTGAATATGGCATCAATTTCATTGAAAAAAGGACAAAAGGTAGACTTAACAAAAACAAATCCAGGTCTTTCAAAAGTTCTTGTAGGACTTGGTTGGGATACGAATCGTTATGACGGACAAAACGATTTCGATTTAGATGTTAGTATTTTCTTAGTAGGTGCTAACGGTAAAGTTTCAGGGGCAGAGGATTTCGTCTTCTATAATAACCCAAAGGGTGCGAATGGTGCTGTCGAGCATTTAGGAGATAACCGAACTGGCGAAGGTGAAGGCGATGACGAATCGATTAAAGTAGATTTAAAAAATGTACCTGCACATATCGAACGTATTTGTTTCTCAATCACAATTTACGATGGAGAAGGTCGTAGCCAAAACTTCGGACAAGTTTCTAACTCTTTCGTACGTATTTTAGATGAAGAAAAGAATGCAGAGTTAATTCGTTACGATTTAGGAGAAGATTTCTCTATTGAAACAGCTGTTGTAGTAGGGGAATTATACCGTCATGCAGGTGACTGGAAGTTCAATGCAATCGGAAGTGGATTCCAGGGCGGATTAGCGTCTCTATGTAATAATTTCGGTTTAGATGTAGAGTAATAGATTTTATATATCTATCGGTGAAACAGGTGTTTACTGATGGATATATTTTTTAAGATATAAAATATAGAGGTGAATATAAATGGTTATTCAATTGCAAAAAGGACAGAAGATTGATTTAGGTAAGACAAGCCCTGGCTTAACAAAAGCAGTAATTGGTCTTGGATGGGATATTAAATCTTATGACGGTGGATCAGATTTCGATTTAGATGCATCAGCATTCCTATTAGATGCGAATGGAAAATGCACGAAGGAAACTGACTTTATATTTTATAACAATTTACAGTCTCCTTGTGGATCTGTTCTACATACAGGGGATAACCGTACAGGTGAAGGTGAAGGCGACGATGAGCAACTTGTTGTAGACTTGAAGAAAGTTCCGGCAGATGTGCACAAAATTGCTATTACAGTTACAATTTATGATGGAGAAGGCCGTAATCAAAACTTTGGACAAGTTGGAAACGCATTCGTTCGTTTAGCGAATGAAGAAACGAGTGAAGAAGTTCTTCGTTTTGATTTAGGGGAAGATTTCTCCATTGAAACAGCAGTTGTCTTTTGTGAATTATACCGTCATAATGGACAGTGGAAGTTTAATGCAGTAGGAAGTGGTTTCCAAGGTGGCTTAGGTGCGCTTGTAAGAGCGTATGGCTTGGATGCATAAGAAGGGAAACGATATTCGTTTCCTTTTTTTGACCTTTCTATAAATCTAGCAAAGAATAGGGGATAAAGGTAAGATGAGTATTTTGCAAGGGATCCTTGATACGTATGCTCAGTTTTTCGACTTGGACATGTGGATTAAAGTGTTGCAAGATCCAGTATCTTGGGGATTAATAGGTACACTTGTTGTGCTTGAAGGGTTGTTATCTGCTGATAACGCACTTGTATTAGCGGTAATGGTAAAACACCTTCCGGAAGAAAAGCGTAAAAAAGCATTATTCTATGGACTTATTGGAGCTTATGTATTCCGTTTTATTGCGATTGGAATTGGAATGTTCTTAATTAAATTGGCGTGGGTAAAAGTGTTAGGTGCACTTTACTTAGCTTGGCTTTCAGTTAAATACTTCATTGATAAAAGAAAAGGTAATGCAGAAGAAGAAGAAGCTCATGGTATGAACCAAAACAGTATTCTCTTCAGAATGTTTGGTGTCTTCTGGGGAACAGTTGCGATGGTTGAATTAATGGATATCGCGTTCTCTGTAGATAGCGTACTTGCTGCATTTGGTGTATCAAATCAAGTTTGGATTCTATTATTAGGTGGAATGCTCGGTATTTTAATGATGCGTGGTATCGCTGGCGTATTCTTAAAATTGTTAGAGCGTATTCCAGAACTTGAAACGACAGCATATATTTTAATCTTAATTATTGCAGCAAAAATGTTATTGTCTGTTATTCATATTGAAGTAAGCCATAAGCTATTCTTTATTATTTTAGTTGTAGCATTTGGAGCAACGTTTATACTTCACTACATGAAGAATTCTGGACAAGCTAAAGAAGAAGTTGCAGCTACTAAAAATAATCATAAATAATTGAAATGGGTTTGCTCGTTATGCGAGCGCCCATTTTTTATAACTAAAAATAGTTTATAATAGAAGAGAGACTTTATAAAAAAAGTAAATGTTTTTGGAGGTGAACTGTTGTGTTTTCACGTTTTACACTTCAACCATGTGCATTAAAAGACGAATCAGATTTAAAGCAATTTGAAGCGCTTTTAGAAAAACGCCCACAATATGAACTGACAGAGAATGAGATGAAGTTTAGTTATATAGCAACACGTATTCTTGGTGTTCCTAATGATGTAGATGAATATTTCAATGAGCTATTTGATTATAGCGAAGTGAAAGGGGTCGTGGTTTTGCATGAACAAAATTTAAATAAGGTGATTGATCCCGAAAAACTGCGCCATATTCAAGAGGTTTTTACATTACATCAAGAAGCACCGAATGGCCTTACAGTAAATAGGCTTGTCGCCCATCTGTCTGGAAAACAACTATTACCACAAGTAGACAATCCTGACTTACAGCATTATATACATACGACGTTTATTTCTGTATTGAAATTGTATGAAAAACAACATAACCAATCATTAAAAACAGAAGGATTCCGTCGTTTCTTAATCGATATGATTAAGTTAAGTGACAATTACGTAGCGAAGTGGTTCTCTACGATTAATTATAAGAAACAAATGCCGCGCATTATTTGGTACGGTGATGCACAGGAAAGCCGTATATATTTCTTATACTTTCTTATTATGCTCGGTTGCGATGTACTTTATTATCACCCAGAAGGAAAAGATGGATTTGAGAATGTTGATGAGGAAGGAAGAAGTTTTGTTGTGTCTCATCCAGGTCGGATTTCTCTTGAGCCATTTCCAGATCGCCGCCGTGAGCGAGTTGCGACAGTAGCGTATCAGGCTTCAAAAGAAATTGAACAAGTACTTCACCATGATAACTCACTGCTGTACAAGCCATGGCAATTTCGTTCCTATACGCCTGTAGCTCGTACGCTCAAAACAACGTATGATGAACTCTTTTTAATTACGAAAGAAAAGGCATTTGTGCGTCCAACATTCTTTGTTGAAAATAAACACATTTATATCCCTTCTTTATTTGCGAAAATATCAGGTGTCTCAAAAAATGATAAAGAATATTTTCAGCGATTAAAGGCTATTACATCATTTGATAACAGTTTATTAATTAATACATTTCCGTTTACGAAAGAACAAAAAGCGAATTTCCAATATCATTACCGAGATGCGTTAGACCGCGGGGGGAAATTACACCCTGATTTAATTATGAACAGTCATTGGTGGCCACATAAACGTTTGCCAGAAGGATTGCAACATGGTATTGCAGAGGCAATCATCCATACGTGCGAGAGTGAAATGTGTAAACCCATTGCGAAAGAGACGAAACAAGATGTAGCACTGTATGTTTTCGCACAGCTTTCTCAAATACCGCCGAACATTTTAGAGCAACTTGAGAAATTTGATTACTCGCAAGAAGTACCGAAAATTGTTATATTTAATAATGAGAAGAGCGGAGAATTAAGCCGTTCAGATGCTGTTTTATTATTATTTTTAAATCAAATTGGGGTAGATGTATTCCACTTTAATCCAACGGGGAGAAATGATATTGAACCGTATATTGAAGCAGGAGCATTTGATTCCCATTGGCTTGAAGAAGTTAATTTCGATCTTGAGTTTCATGGTTCATCAGCCTATAAAAATTTATCACAAACAATAAAAGGACTATTTCGTCCATTTTTATAAGGAAAGGGAGAATGCCATATGAATAACCCAGTCATACTAGATTCGAAAACAGAATTAAATGAGCAAACGGCACAAGATGTTCGTTTACAACTTAGACAAGATGCAGAAGTACAACGTATTTATAATGCAGTAGATATTAAAGATCAGTTAGAATTAATCGAGCTTGGAAAAGAACCATCTATGGAAATTTCACGTTTCGCTGATCAAATTTTACATACAATGTCTTTATCAAAAATAGAAGACTCTGGAGAATTATTAAAACAACTTGGTAAAATTATGGACAGATTCGATAGCAAAGACTTTGCGGAAGAGAAAAGCGGTTTCTTCTCACGTATGTTCAAAAAAGCTGATAAAATGATTGAACAGATCTTTAGTAAGTACCAAACAATGGGTCGCGAAATGGATAAAGTATACGTAGAAATTACAAAGTATCAAGATGAAATGAAAAAATCAATCGGTACGTTAGATGGTTTATATGAGCAAAATTTAAAATATTATTTAGACTTAGAAAAGTATGTAGTAGCAGGGGAAATGTTATTAGAGCGTTTAAATACAGAGTTGGTTCCAATGTACGAAGAGCGTGTGCGTAACAATGACCAATTAGCAGGTATTGAATTAGAATCACTGAAAAACTCTGTTGAAATTTTAGAGCAGCGCATTGATGATTTAGAAAAAGCACGTATGGTTGCGCTACTTACAGCACCACAAATTCGTATGGTTCAACGTGGTAATAATAAATTAATTGGTAAAATCAATACAGCATTTATTACAACGATTCCTATCTTTAAAAATGGTATTATTCAAGCGGTAAATGCGAAACGTCAAAAGCTTGTTGCAGATTCTATGGCTGAACTTGATCGCCGCACAAATGAATTACTTAAGAAAAATGCACAAAATATTGCAACGCAAAGTGTGGAAGTAGCGAGATTATCAGGTTCTTCTAGTATTAAGATGGAAACACTTGAGGAAACTTGGAACATTATTTCAAGAGGTATGCAAGAAACACAACAAATTGAAGAGCAAAATAAACGTGAGCGTGAAGAAAGCCGCAAGCGTATGGCTACATTAACTGAGAACATTAAAAAAGAATTACAAGGATAAAGTGAAACTTTAATCGGCGGGGACATCTCCCACAAATAGTGAAATAAATGAAAAGGCAATGAGGAATAATCCTCATTGCCTTTTAGTTTCTCTTTACTAATTTAATGATTTCATTCACAACAAGTGGAATGATACTTAATAAGAGAACAAATCCCCAATCTCGCATCGTTAATGCATGTACACCGAATATATTTGCAAGAGGTGGGATGGAGATAATACACACTTGCATAAGAACACCGATAAGAAGGGAGAAGACTAAATATTTATTTGTAAAAATCCCAATTGAAAAAATGGATTTCGTTCTTGAACGCAAGTTAAATGAATGAACGAGCTGAGAAAAACTAAGAACGACAAATGCCATTGTTTGAGCGTGTAATAGAGCATCTTCATCAATTTTCTCTGGGAAGAGAGGAAATAAATTTGTATCTCCGGTATAGAATTTTGCCCCGGCGATAAAGGCTGCTAACGTTAAAAGTCCAATGACAGCCCCATTGAAAATAAGAAAAGGAACGCTACCACTAAACAAGCTTTCTTTCGCATGTCGTGGTTTTTCTTTCATCACATCTGGATCTTCAGGATCAACCCCAAGTGATAATGCAGGTAGTGTATCTGTAATCAAATTGACCCACAAAATGTGAATAGGGCGTAGTGGTGTTGCCCAGCCGAGTAAAATCGCTAAAAATAAAGCGATAATTTCTCCAAAGTTACAAGAGAGTAAGAAGAGAATTGATTTTTTTATGTTACGATAAATATTTCTACCTTCCTCAACAGCTTTCACGATAGATGAGAAATTATCATCTGTTAACACGACATCTGCTGCCCCTTTTGCAACGTCTGTTCCTGTAATGCCCATCGCTACGCCAACATCAGCTTGCTTTAAAGATGGAGCATCATTGACACCATCACCAGTCATAGAAACGATATTTCCTTTTGCACGTAATGCTTTTACAATCTTCACTTTATGTTCTGGAGAGACTCTAGCAAAAACATTTAAATGATTAATTTTATTTGCTAATTCTGTATCTGAAATGTTATCTAATTCAGTTCCAATCATAATTTCAGACTTTTCTTCAGCAATGCCAAGTTCTTTGGCAATTGCAAAGGCGGTATCTTTATGGTCACCAGTAATCATAACGGTGCGAATACCAGCTTTTTTACATTCTGTAATGGAATCTTTTACTTCAGTTCGCGGTGGATCAATCATACCGACAAGACCAATAAAGATGAGGTTTTCTTCAAGACGATCTATATCCACATCGTTTGAATTGTATTGTTTAAATGCGAATGAAAGTACTCTTAAAGCCTCTTGAGACATTGCCCCGGCAGCTTCTAATATTTGATTTTTATCAGCATCTGTTAGAACCTCGATTTTACCGTTTTTAAATATGTGGGTACATCGAGGTAAGAGTTTATCGATAGCACCTTTCGTCATGCTATAGTAGTTTTCATCGTATGTATGAACGGTTGACATCATTTTACGATCTGAATCGAAAGGCATCTCGTTAACGCGCTCATGTATCTTTTCTAAATGATCCTTTTGCATGTTAAAAGTGCTTCCGGCAACGAGAAGCGCAATTTCAGTCGGGTCTCCGGTTTGTGATTCGTTATTGTAAGACGCATCATTACATAGCACCATATTTTCTAACAATAGACGTTGCGTATCATTATTTACATTTAAATTTTCTAAGTGATCGTATGTGTTATCACTATAAAAGTGAGTAACGGTCATTTTATTTTGTGTTAACGTACCTGTTTTATCTGAACAAATAATTGTGACAGAACCAAGAGCTTCAACAGCTGGTAGTTTCCGAATGATAACATTTTGTTTAATCATACGTTGCACACCAATTGCAAGAACGATGGAAACGATAGCTGGCAAGCCTTCTGGAATAGCTGCAACGGCTAAACTAATAGCAGTCATAAACATTTCTAGTGTATCTCGTCCTTGTAAAAAGCCGATGAGGAACATAACGATACAAATAGCTACAGCGACAAAGCCTAAATACTTTCCGACTTGTGCTAAGCTCTTTTGAAGTGGCGTCATATCATCGTCTGCTTCATGTAAAAGGGTAGCAATCTTACCAATTTGTGAGTTCATTCCAGTTTCAACAGCAACACCGACGCCTCGGCCATATGTTACAAGAGTAGACATAAAGGCCATGTTTTTTTGATCGCCTAATGGTACTTGCTCATCACTTTGCATAGAAGGGTGGTAGATTGCATCTTTATCAACAGGGACAGACTCACCAGTTAGAGCAGATTCTTCAACTTTCAAATTGGCGGTTTCGATAAGTCGTAAATCGCATGGTATATACCGTCCGGCATCAAGCATAACGATATCACCTGGAACGACGTGCTCAGATGGAATTTCTTTTAGTTCACCATTTCGCTTGACGATAGCTTTAGGTGTCGCCATCTTTTTCAATGCCTCTAAAGCTTGTTCTGCTTTCGATTCTTGGACGACGCCAATAACAGCGTTTAAAACTACAACGAGCGCGATAATACTTGCATCAGCCCATTCACCTACAAAGGCTGAAATAAGGGCAGCAATAATAAGGACATATACGAGGACGTCATTAATTTGGGCGAAAATACGCTGCCATAAAGAGCGTTTTTGTTTTGTAGCTAATTCATTAAAACCGTATTGCTTTAAACGCTCATTTACAATTTCATCTGTTAAACCGTGTTGTTTGTTTGTTTCTAGGTCGATTAATGTTTGATCTTTCGTCTTACTGTACCAATTGCTCATAAGTAAGCACCTCCAGTAAAAACAATTAGCAATGGTAGTGTTGCTATTATTTGTGAGTAGTATGTATGGAGAAAAAATCTAAGGTGAGGTTCTACTTCCATTGTACAATATTTTACAGTTGGTTGAGGGAAAGAGAAGAGTTGTCATGAATTTGTTGAAAATAAAAAAGAGCCTCATAAGCGAGGCTTTTTACTTTTTAATTAATGTACCTAATTCTTCTGTAATAGCTTGCATTTCACTAATGCTGAATGTTTCACGTTTCATAACATGCTCATAAATGTCACGTAAGTCTTCGTACATTTCTTCATTAAAGCTAGCAGCTCTCATCGCTCCAGCATTAACCATACGTAATTTTTCTTTAATAGCTTCGACCATATATTCAACGTTTTCTTCTGACTTTACGGATAAATCCACCGAAGTGTCCCCCTTTAAAATAACATAAGGATATCTTAACATTTTTTATCATTTTCGTTAATGAATCTTTTCAATCCTATTAAATTAGTAGGGATTTCCTTTATATTTAATAATTGGTTGTTTATACTATAAGTATATATTAAGAAATGCACCAAGAAAGGAAGAAACAAAAATATGGTTCAAGTATTGTTTGTTTGTCTTGGGAACATTTGCCGTTCGCCGATGGCAGAAGCGATTTTTCGAGATCTTGTCGTAAAAGAGGGACTCGAAGAGAAAATTGTCATTGATTCTGCAGGAACTGGAGATTGGCATGTTGGCCATCCGCCACATAAAGGAACACAAAAAATTTTAAAAGAAAATGCAGTCACTTTTGAAGGAATTAAAGCAAGGCAAGTAGAAAAAGAAGACTTAACAAAGTTTGATTATATTATTGCCATGGACAACAAGAATATAGCAGATTTAAAAAGTTTAGGTAAAACTGGAGGCTATATTGGTAGGCTGTCCGATTTTGTTCCAGACGGTGGCTGGACAGACGTTCCCGACCCTTACTATACAGGGAATTTCCAAGAAGTATATGACCTTGTAACAGAAGGGTGTGCAAAGCTATTAGCTTTCATTCGAAATGAACAAGGAATATGAGGAAGCTTAGAAAGAAATACTTTCTAACATAAGAAATGAAAGGGTGAAGGAATATGGCAAAGAAAAATAATATTGCTCGAAACATTGCGATTGGTGTAGCTGCAGGTGTAGCTGTATCTATGTTGAAGAAAGAAAACCGTGAAAAAGTAAAAAATACTGCGGAAAAAGCAAAAACAAAGATGATTGAAATCGGTGAAAATGCGAAAATCAAAGAAAAAGTGCAAACTGTTACAGATAAAGGACGTGAACTCGCTGACTTCAATGTAGTAAAAGCGAAAGTAGCAGAAATTAAAAAGTTGACGCCGTCTGTTGTAGAGACATTAAAAGAAACGAAAGAAATTTTTAGTAAGAAAAAAGTTGAGTCAGCAGAGAAGCCAGAAACGATTGAAATTCAAGCTGTGTCTTCAAAAGTAGATGAGCTGAAAGCAGAAGAAGAGCCAGTAGTTGCTGAAGATGGCGGTATGAAAGAAGCGCGGGAACTATTTATGAAAGACTCTAATGTAGAGGAAAAAAAAACTGAAGCGTACATTGAGTTGAAGCAAGATAAAGAAGAGAAGAAAAGCGTTTAAACATATATGAGAAAAATTTTAGAAAAGGTGAGAAGAAATCGTACTTATTCGTTTGGTAAAGATTTGTATGACCGGACGATGCGCGATGATGTAGCGGGCTTGGCAGCACAGCTCGCTTATTTCTTCTTGCTTGCGATTTTTCCTGGGCTTGTTTTCTTAATTACGCTTCTTGGATTCATTGACCTTCAAACAGAAAGTGTGCTCAATTTATTAGAACCGTACGTACCAGAAGATGCAATGTCTTTAATTGAAGTAAACGTTGATAAAGTTGTAAATGAGCAAAATGGTGGTTTATTATCATTTGGTTTATTATCAATGCTATGGTTTGCTTCCAACGGGGTAAATGCGGTTATGAATGCTTTTAACCGTGCGTATGATGTAACAGAAACACGTTCTTTTATTAAAACGAGAGCTTTATCAATTGTGTTTACATTAGCGATTATTTTTATGATTGTGTTTGCGCTAATTGTTCCAGTGTTTGGACAAGTCATTGGGGCAGCGGTATTTAAAGCAATTGGTTTATCAGATAGTTTTTCTTACGTGTGGAGTATTACGCGTTTAGTAGCGAGTTTCTTCGTCCTATTTGCATTGTTTAGTTTTTTATATACATTTGCACCAGATCGAAAGTTAAAAAGAAGAGAAGTCATTTCAGGAGCAATATTTGCTACTGTAGGATGGATTGTGGTATCGTACTCATTTGCTTATTATGTAGATAAGTTTGCGAATTACGCCAATACATATGGTGGTCTCGGTGGTATTATTATTCTAATGCTATGGTTTTACTTAACTGGATGGGTAATTTTACTTGGCGGTGAAATTAATGGT
Organism: Bacillus cereus group sp. N14; assembly: GCF_016483555.1. Taxonomy (NCBI): domain Bacteria; kingdom Bacillati; phylum Bacillota; class Bacilli; order Caryophanales; family Bacillaceae; genus Bacillus; species Bacillus cereus group sp. N14. Next base: position 10,079 of record NZ_JAEHBQ010000039.1, on the reverse strand, counting down.
TTACTCCATCATTATAGAACGGGTGACAATAATTCCCGTAATGAAAAGTGAGCTCTTGTTCCATAATAAAAGGGAACAGGGGGGATATTTCATGAGTAATAATAAAAAGAATCACAACAATAAAAACAACAATAAACAAAAGAGTAGTTCGCATCCAAAGCATAAAACGAGTAGTAGTGCGAACGGGCATAATAGCTACCACTAGAAAAAAACGGGTCCTCTATGAGGGACCCGTTTTTATTTGTTTCCTTTTAATAATCGTAAGCCATTCAAAATGACAAGAATCGTACTTCCTTCATGTCCAATAACACCGAATGGAAGAGCTAAAGATTGCATGAAATTGGAACAAATCAGCATTGCAATTACAGCTAGTGAAAAGATTACATTTTGCTTTACAATACGGTTCATTCGTTTTGATAAACGGATTGCTTGGGAAAGTCGAGATAATTCGTTCTTCATAAGTACAACGTCTGCAGTTTCTAAAGCAACGTCTGTTCCTTCACCCATTGCCACACCAATGCTAGCAGTAGCGAGTGCAGGAGCATCATTTATACCATCGCCGACCATTGCTACCGTCCCGTATTTTTCTTTTAGCTTTTTAATTGTTTCAACTTTTGTTTCTGGTAAGCATGATGCGTAATATTCCTTTATATTACTTTCGGAGGCAATTGCTTTTGCTGTTTCTTCATTATCTCCAGTAATCATAATTGCTTCGACACCGATGCTTTGTAATTCGCGAATAGCAGCTATTGTTTCTTGGCGAAGCGTATCTTTTAAAGCGATAAGTCCAAGAATGCCTCTCTCATCACTAATATAAACGACAGTTTTACCTTCTTTTTCAAGTGAGACAGAAATACCATTATGAAATGTCTTTGTTTCTTCACCAATAAAATCAGCTTTACCTATTTTATAAGCTTTGTTTTCGAATATTCCTTTTAGCCCAAAACCAGTTACATCTTCAACATTTTCTGGTTTTTTTAATGTAATGTCATACGCATGTTGTGCATATTTAACGATAGATTCAGCTAAAGGATGTGTAGAGTGACTTTCAATTGCTGCTGTAATAGAAAGTACTTCTTTTTCTGTTATATTTTCTCGAACATATACATCTGTTACGGTAGGTTTACCTTGTGTTAATGTTCCGGTTTTATCAAAGGCGATCGCTTTTACTGAAGCTAGGCGTTCTAAATGTATGCCACCTTTAAAGAGAATTCCATTTCTTGCTCCGTTAGAAATTGCAGATAACGTTGCTGGTGTAATAGCAGCAACGAGTGCACAAGGAGATGCGACTACAAGTAAGATCATAGCGCGATAAAATGTTTCATTCCAGCTCCAGTCAAGTAAGAAATGAGGGACGAACATCATAAGCGCAACAACGAGTAGTACCCCTTTTACATATGTTCCTTCAAATTTTTCGATGAATAGTTGTGATGGTGATTTTTCACTTTGTGCACTTTGGACGAGACGGATAATCTTTTGGAATAATGTTTGATCGCTCGGCTTCGTAATTTTAACTTCGATAGCACCGCGTAAATTTACAGTACCGGCAAATACTTCATCGCCATGTTTTTTTTCATTTGGAATAGGTTCTCCAGTAATTGCTGCTTCATCGATATTTGTTTCACCGTTATGAATCGTACCGTCAGCAGGAACGCGCTCACCTGGCTTAATTAAAATAATGTCGTTAATTTGTAATCGTCCAACAGGAACACGTTCTTCCGTTCCATTTGAAATACGTAATGCTTCTTCAGGTTGTAACTCAAGAAGCGCTGAAATTTCTTTTTGACTTTTACTTAATGTATAAGATTCCATCGCACCGCTTAGTGCGAAGATAAAGATTAAAATTGCACCTTCTGCCCAGTAGCCAATGATTGCAGCACCGATAGCAGCAAAGAGCATGAGCATTTCGACATTTAGCTCTTTCTCTTCAATGGTATCTTCAATACCTTCTTTCGCTTTTGCATATCCACCAACTATATAAGCAAGGATATAGCAAGTAATGCCTACATTCATTGCATCGTTCTTTGTGAATAACCAACCAGCTAAAATAAAAATACCAGATGCGATTGCAAATATAAGTTCATAATGTTTCTTTAATGTATCCCATAAAGAGGGATGAGAAATAGACTTTTGTACTTGTAATGTTTTTACTTCTGAGTTCATTACTACTCGCTCCTTCCAAATTCTTATTGAGAAAAAGAATCAAAATCGAAAGCCCTATAAAACGACGAAAGCTGCCATCCATAATGGATAGCAGCATTTCTGTTGAATCTGATTTTAATAGTTATTATGTTGTAATTATTCTATAGTATAGCATATGTTTTCGTTAGATGATATGTTTTGTTTGCGTATAAACTGAAAACTTGTGTTTTCACACTTCCTTTGGTATATATGAATATTGTTCATAAAAAGATCGGAAAGGAAGACAACAAGTGAAGACAGAGAAATTTTTTACCCATCCGATTGGCGTACTAATTGCTGCAATAGTAGCGACTTTTTTATGGGGGAGCGCATTCCCGTTTATTAAATTAAGTTATGCTGAACTTGGAATTCAGCCACAAGAAGTTGGGGAGCAAATATTATTTGCTGGTTATCGTTTCTTTTTATCTGGAGTTATGCTCTTATTCTTCTTTAAAGTGTTAGGAAAAGATATGAGCTTCAAAAAAGGAACGGGGAAACAGTTAGTACAAATTGGTTTATTTCAAACATTTCTTCAATATATATGTTTTTATATTGGAATGAGTTATAGTTCTGGCATTGAAGGAGCTATCATTTCAGGAACATCATCTTTCTTTCAAATTTTACTTGCGCACTTTTTATATAAAGATGATGCGCTCAATATGAGAAAAATAATAGGGGTCTCTATCGGCTTTTGTGGTGTCATTTTAGTAAATGTACCGAGTGATGGTAGTTTGTCATTCCATTTCGGAATCGGTAGCTTATTACTTCTTAGTGCAGCAATGTTGTATTCATATGGAAACATATTGGCGAAAGAAGGTAGTAAAACATTAGATATTGGCTATATGACGGCATACCAAATGATTTTTGGTTCTATCGGGCTATTATGTATAGGAGCTCTGCAAGTTGGAGTTATGCCATTTACATTTAGTGTACATGCAATACTTATGCTTATCTATTTATCTTTCTTATCAGCAGCAGGATTTTGCATTTGGAATACAATTATGAAGTACAACAAGGTTGGAAAAGTATCAATGTACATGTTCTTTATACCCGTATTTGGTGTGTTGTTATCGAGCATGATTTTAGGAGAAGCAATTCATTCATTTGTATTATTCGGTTTGGCATGTGTAGCCGCGGGAATTATCGTGGTGAATCGGACGACAGCTAAGCAGAAAAGGGCGAACGAAAAACAAGTAGCATAGATAATAGGAAAACGATTACAATGGAAGAACAGTACTGTTCTTCTTTTTTTATATAGAAAAAGGATAATAGACTAGGTGTAACGAAAAAAGATACAAAAAGCATTTATTGAGGAGAACATGTTATGAATCTACTTTACATGGTGTTAATTGGACAAATCATTCTTTTTTTTATTGGTGCAATGTACGCAATAGGACAGACAAAAAAAACAAGAAATAAGATGCCGTTACCTTTAGCGGTGCGTCTTATTCTTAGTTTTTCTTTAACAGGGAGTGCAATTTGGATATGGTTACAAGATCCATCAGTAGCGTATAGTACGTGGGTTGCACTAGGTATGACGTTATCAACTGTAGGAGATTTATTTATGGCAGGTTTGATTCCAATTGGTCATCGATTAATTGGAGGAATGATTACTTTCGCGCTTGCTCATTGTTTTTATGTAAAAGCATTTTTGCAAACAGGCATCTCATGGAATGGTTTTTGGATTGGTTTACTCGTATACGGACTCTTTCTAATTATAGGATGGTTCTTTTTTATACGAAATGATAAACAAGATAAATTGTTTACGATAGGAGCTCTAATTTACGGATTGTGGGTTGGAGGAATGGCTTGCTTTGCATTCGCCCTATACTATGAGAATACAGGAATATGGTGGATACCGGCTTTTGGTGGTTTACTATTTGTGATTTCTGATTTTATTATAGGCGTGACAGATATTGGAGGGCGCAAATTAAAGTATGAACCACTTTGGATTTGGTTTACATATGTAGCGGCTCAAATGTGTATTGTATATGTGGGAATATAAAAAGATACTCTCAAAATAGTCTATCCACTATTTTTGAGAGTATCTTTTTTGTTACTATGCTACGATGTTTTTTTGTTGTAGAGCAGAAAGGCTATATTCATCAGCTGCTTTATAACCTTGAGCTAATAAATCATTGATGTAAAGCTTGTTGTAAATAAAACAGAAGACTAGGTTAGAGAATCCGAACGTAAACATGCTAGCGATTAAAATAATTAAAAACCATTTCCAATCTCCACGGAATATAGCAGGGAAGAAACCAAAGAAAAATACAGTCCAACTAAAACCAATTTTTGCTTGTTTAATTTGGCCGGTATTTTCATTTTTAAGCATAACTTTCATAGAAAAAGTCCTCCTAAGTAAATAAAAATATAAAATAATAAATGCAAGATATAGTATATCAAAATAATACATTTTTGAATATTATTATTTAAAATTTTGTAATATTACAATTTTTCAATTCAGAATTTTGTGGAAATTCAGCTGTTGAATTCCTTATAATAAAAGTAAAAAGATGATGAGATGGTGGAATGATGCAAAAGAAAAAACGTTTGCGTGAATTCTTTGGAACAATTGCAATTGCATGTTTGTTAGTGTTTTTAGCGAAAATTTTTGTGTTTTTTCCTACGACTGTAAAAGGAGCGTCCATGAAGCCGACGTTACAAGATGGGGATAAGCTGATTGTTAATAAGTTAGCAAAGCAGTTTGAAAGTTATGGGAGAGAAGATATTATTGTTGTGAAGACGGATAATTTTTATGTGAAAAGGGTTATTGGTTTGCCTGGCGATGTAATCGAGGTGAGAAATGATCAATTATATGTGAATCATGAAGTGACACAGGAAGCTTATTTGTATAGTAATAAAAAACAAGCTGAAAAAAAACTTATGAATTTAACAGAGGACTTTGGACCAATTACAGTTCCTAAAAATAAGATTTTTGTTATGGGAGATAATCGCCTAATAAGCAGAGATAGTAGAAATGGTTTGGGACTTATTGATAGAGAAGATGTATTAGGAGAATTAGCGGCAATTTATTATCCAATTGAACATATGAAAATAATGAATTAAAGTAAAAAACCAAGCAAACTGAAATTTGCTTGGTTTTTTATGTTAAATCGTAGGAGACTCATTAAATTCATAGACGTCTTCATTGTTTTTGTTTGTACTTAAAACGAATTTGTGTTGCAATAGTTGCAGTTTAAAGAATGCTAACGGATCGTGATAAGTTTCTGGGTTGCTTCTTAATGTTGCTAATGTTTGCTCGTCTTCCTGTATTTCAAGTTGAGCTGCTTCTACATTTTGTTTCAATATGCTAAGTGGATCTTTAAAGAACATCATGATATCTCGTTCTAATGCGCCTTCAAATACTTCAAATTGAAGGAAGAATTGTTTTGAGATTGTTTGAGCAATTTCCGTATAGTCTTCCGTTTCAATGTATTGTTTATATTTGTTTGCGAGCATAGACTGATTTTTTTGCATGTTACCAAATAGTTTTCCCGCACTTTTTAAGAAAAATTGTGTCGGTGTAAAGCGTAATAAAATATTGATGTTCGTTACTGTAATTCTATTTGTCATGCGTACAACATCTCGATGCCAATCATCTAGTAATTTGAAATCACAAGGAAGTTTCATGCGTTCTTCTTTATATAATTTATTAAACGTTTCACTCATTTCATCTAAATAAGATTGAGCTTGAATAAATTCATTATGAGCTGTTTCAATCCACTCTTGAATAGAACCAGTAAATTTAGGAAGAAGCACTTGTTGTACATGTTTTTGAACTCGTTCGTTCATCGCAGCATTTAATTCTTCATGAACTAATTTGAAGTCGCTATCTTCTTGAACAAGGTCAGAACAACTCTGTAATAATTCAGGAATTTGAGAATGGATATCTCGTGTGATTTCTTCTTTCGTTAAAAGATAAGATTCTGTAATAGAACGAATTTTATCTTTTTCAAGAGCAGTAAGGTTGTTAATAAATCCATTTAATTTAACTGAGATATGTTTATTCCAGCGTACGGATTTCACTAATGTATTTTCTAACTCCACACGTTCATTTACAAGGTATGCGATTGTCTTTTGAGTAAACCATATTAGTTTTTCTATACGTTCTTGTTCCATGTTACGTTCTGCTAGATTAGAAAGAATAGACTCTGTCACGTCTCCAAGTTGCTGGCTACTCTCTTGTGAAGGAGAGTATGGGAAGAACTGTGCATTTGGGAAATGGACTTTAATCTTACTCATTAGTTTTTCATTATTGGTCGTATTATTTGTGTGTAATACGAAATGAATTTGTAAATTCGGCACTTGTTCACGTAAATAAAGTAATGTATCAAGTTCTTCACCATGTAATGGTGAAGCAGAATTTAATACGTAAATAAGGCTATCTGCTGCTTGTAAGTATTCAAAATATGAGCTGTTTTTATCCACTTGCCCTTGAACAGGTGGCGTAACAAGAAATGCAAATTTATTTTTTCTTAAAAATCTACTTGGTAACTTAATTTCTATACATTTTTTCTCAAGTTCTGATTCGGAAGGTGTAGCCATTCTTTGATGGAATTCATCAAAGCTAGGTATATTGTGTACATCTAACGCTGTGAATTCTGTTATTTCAGTTTGGCTATCATCTTTAAATAGAATAGGAGTTGTTACAGTCTCAGTTAAGATGTTCTCTCCTAGTATTGAATTGATGAATGATGATTTATCCTGGTCACTAGTTCCCGCTATTAGTAATTGTGTAACATTTAAATCACACAGTTCGTGAACGAGTAACGTAAATTGATGACTTAAATCCACATCGTTTTTTTCAGCCCATACAGCAATTATTTCGAATAAATGAGAAACTGTTTCCATATTTACATTTGTTTCAGCTGTTGAATTAGAAAGTAGGGCTCCAGCACTTTTTACGAGTAATGACTCTAAAGTTGTAGGTGAAACTTCATTCCATGCTAACACTGCAGCAGAGACAAATAGGGCATCTTTTGCTTTTGTTAAACTAAACCAATTTGTTAATAAATCTGGTACAAGTCCCTGCATTTCATGCATGAAATGTTCACCAGTAATTAACTCAAAGTACGTATCTTGATAGCGTTCAACAATTTCATGCCAATCGTCATTGTTGTCTGTTTCAATATGTAAGAATAAATGATTTGTTGTTTGAATCCAAGGTAGATACAAGTTTTCATTTTGATAGCTGTTCCAAAGCGCAATAACAAGTTCTTTAAATTGGACTTGATCAATTGCATATAAAGCTTTTAAAGATTCATAGAAATATTCTGGTTTGATTTGTTTCGTGAATCCTTGATTCACATAATTGATTAAAGTATCGAACCAGTGTAATGATTTTGTTCGAATTCCTTCTTGAACGGCAAGTTCTATGGCGTTATTCCAATCTTCTTGTTTTTCATAGAATGAGCGAGCAATTGCAGTGATATTAGGATAGTCAGGTTGAAATGCAACAGCCTCACTAATTGTCTTAAATGCTAGACCTAAACGTTCTTGTTCGATGTAAAGAGAAAGAAGTTGTAAGGAAACTTCCATTGTAAGAGTTGTATCTTCCGTTTGAATAGATTGATAAATCTCTTCTGCTTTTGGCAAGAATCCTAGTTCAAAATAAGAATCTGCAATATTTTTGGTTGCCCAAAGTGCAAGTTCGTTATTTACTTTCTCCCATTTAAATATCGCTGCTTCAAAGTCTTTATTTTGGTAATAAAATTCACCTTGAGCAAAGCGGATATTAGAAATGTTGGAGAATTCATTTGTAGATTCATTTATATATGCTTCACCGAGTACTTCTGATACTGGAGTAGAAGTTTCTTCTGTTAAAAATGTTTTATAGTAAACCTTTTGGATAAATTGATTTTCAATGGTCATGTTCGTTCCCCCTGTATAATTTAGAAAAATGATGTTGTATGTAAAGGGTGTATGTTCTTTTAATAGGTAGAAGTTGCATTATATCGACCAAACTATGTTTTTGCTAGATATATCATTTTTCCTGAGAGTTAAACCGTTGCGAAAAGTAACTTTCCTTTATTGTAACAAAAAAACAAGCATATGAATTTTTATTTTTTAATCCCGCTATTTGCGTGTAGTAAGACTAGCACTTCAAAAAGCGGTGAATACAAGGGAAGTAGGAGGGAGTCGTGCACGCAATTGGTGTGTGCTAAAAATTAGTGAGGATGAACAAATCACCACTGATTAATGGTTCACTTTCTTCCTGCTAAAGGAATGGATAGAAGTAGAGTTCATTATAAAAACAATGTATAGTGAATATGTATACCATGTTTGTCTGAAAGATAGAAAGGGCACAATGTGGAATAACGATCGTGCATAGGATGTGTTTTCCGAATGGAACAACATATTGGCGAGTTAATCGCGCATTATGGGTATTTTGGAATTATTATAGCGTTGGCCGGTGGAATTGTTGGATTACCGATACCAGACGAGTTTTTATTGACCTTCGTTGGTTATAACGTTTCTAAAGGAGTTATGTCAGGAACTGCTGCTTTTTTAAGCGGGATGGCTGGTGCGATGTTAGGTATTACATTAAGCTACATATTAGGTTTAAAACTTGGGCTCCCTGTTTTAAAAAAATATGGGCCGAAGATTAGAATTAAAGAACATCACATTGAAAAAACACATATTTTATTTGAAAAATATGGACCATTTCTTTTAATGATTGGTTACTTTATCCCGGGAGTACGTCATTTAACAGCATATTTTGCTGGGATGTCGAATTTAACACTTTGGCGTTTTTGTTTGTACGCTTACGGTGGTGCGCTTATTTGGATAAGTGTTTTTATTGGACTTGGCTGGAAGTTAGGAGAGAAGTGGCGTTTCGTTGAGTATAGCCTACATCATTACGGAGTATGGATTTTATTCATTTCAGTAGTTGTTACATGTATTGTATGGTTTTATATAAAGAAAAAGAAAAACCGCTAATAGCGGTTTTTTTAGCTGAAAGCAATAAATAATACACCAGCTGTAATAAAGACTACACCAACGCCAGTCATAAAGTTTAACTTTTCACCGAGTATAATCATCGCGAGGATGATAGAAAATACGACGCTTAATTTATCGACAGGAGCCACTTGTGAGACTTTCCCTGTTTTGAGGGCAAGAAAATAAAATAGCCATGACGAAGCACCTGCAACCCCACTTAATGTGATAAAGAGCAGTGCTTTTTTATTTAGCAGTACGTCGCCGATATTTTGAAATTTACCTTGGATAATAATAACGCCCACCATAAATAATGCCATAATAATAGAACGAACCGTTGTTGCAACATTGGCATCGATTCCATCTAAACCAATCTTTCCGAAAATAGATACAAGGGCAGCAGCGATTGCTGATAATAGTGCGAATAAGAGCCATGAACTCATAGTAAAATTCCTCCAATCTTACATCATTATACATGAAAACCATTCTCATGTATAAAGTGAAACTTTAATCAGTGGGATTTTACCGCCCCGCAAATAGCGAAATAAATAACGAAATAATCCCCACCTTATATTGCTAATAAGGTGGGGATTATTATACTACTCTGCAATTTCCTCATACAAAAAGTACGTTACATTATAAATATGTTCTACTTCATCGTCTGTCATAAACAATAATTCATCACGCTCAATCCCTTTTTTCTTTTCAATAAACTCAATCATGTTTTTGCGTTCTTCTCTTTTCATCAATTTTATTTCTCCTCTCAATCTGTTTTAATACAGTTTATTTAAGTTACTGCTATTATATAACAGAATCTTTAGAAAGTTCCACCTATTTTATTGTTTTTTTCAGAAGAACTTTTCGACAAAACAAGCCCACCTAAAGTGATATGATCCCCTTATAGTAGACAGTAAAAAGAAAGCACATTAATCTGTTTACTATGGAGGGGATTTTTCTAT
>NZ_JAEHBQ010000038.1:0-32117 GCF_016483555.1 Bacillus cereus group sp. N14 | reverse complement strand
ACAAAAGAAGTAACAGCGGCAACAGAATGGAAGTACACATTTGAAAAGCTCCAAGCATACGATGCAAACGGAGCAGCGTACAAGTATGAAGTGAAAGAACAGGCAGTACCAGGATATGAATCCAAAGTAAATGGTACTGACATCACAAATACAAAAGTAGGCGAAACAAAAGTAGAAGGAATAAAGACGTGGAAAGACGGAAATGCAACAGACCGTCCGACAATGATCAAAGTAGACTTACTACAAAACGGGAACGTGATTCAAACACAAGACGTATTCGCAGTAATGGGTTGGAAATATACATTCACAGATTTAGAAGCATATGATGCGGAAGGAAAAGCTTACGAGTATACAGTAAAAGAACAACCATTAGCAGGATATGAATCCGAAGTAAATGGTACTGACATCACAAATACAAAAGTAGGCGAAACAAAGGTAGAAGGAACAAAAACGTGGAACGATAACAATGTAACAGATCGTCCAAGTTCAATTAAAGTAGATTTACTACAAAACGGTAAAGTAGTAGACACAAAAGAAGTAACAGCAGAAACAAACTGGAAGTACACGTTTGAAAAGCTCCAAGCATATGATGCAAACGGAGTAGCGTACAAGTATGAAGTGAAGGAACAACCGGTAGACGGATACAAATCCGAAGTAAAAGGTTATGACATCACGAATACAAAAGTAGGCGAAACAAAAGTAGAAGGAACAAAAACGTGGAACGATAACAATGCAACAGATCGTCCAAGTTCGATTAAAGTAGACTTACTACAAAACGGTAAAGTAGTAGACACAAAAGAAGTAACAGCGGCAACAGAATGGAAGTACACGTTTGAAAAGCTCCAAGCATACGATGAAAATGGAGTAGCGTACAAGTATGAAGTGAAGGAACAACCAGTAGCTGGGTATGAATCCAAAGTAAAAGGTTATGACATCACAAATACAAAAATCAAGGACGAGCCAAATGTAGATCCAAAAGATCCAAGTACAAATCCAAAAGATCCAAGTACAAATCCGAAAGATCCAAGCACAGATCCGAAAGATCCAAGTACAGATCCGAAAAATCCAAACACAAATACAGGCAACAATAGCGATTCAAAAGTTCCACCTACTACAGAAAATGATAAGCCAACATTACTTCCTAACACAGGAGGAACATCAGCAGGAATGAGTTCAATTCTTGGAGGTATGGTATTGTTCCTTTTAGGTGGAATCCTACTCGCTCGTCAGCGAATTAAATAATAAAAAAGCTTTAGATTATTGATTACACTGTAAACTGAGTAGCTGACAAATTAAAAAATTACTATTGATATTGCTCCCTTTAGGTAAGTATTCAAAAACACTTCACAATAAGGTGAAGGGAAGAATGCAGCCTGAAGGGTTTTTTTTTATAGAAAAAAGGGAACAGTTTCAAGGTGGACTCAATCAGGGGCTCTAAAACGATAACAAAACCGTTTTTAAGAAGCACATTATCATTGGACCATAAGCTTAGAGCGTGGTATCTCATGTAATTTAAGGTCAATGCTATGTTTCATTAAGTTTTGGATGAATGCATAGCCATTTTTATGGCTAATTTAGAAATAGCATATTGTAAAGCTTTGTTCTTGAGTAGCTGATGCAACGTTTATTTTAGGAATGAAGGCATTAGTTCCTGAAGTTCAAGTTAACACAACTGCAAGAGCACCTTTTTATAATTGAAAAACCTTCTCATTAGATGTAATCAATAGTATTTAAATTTTTTATTCTACATAATGCTATGCGATTGATATCCTTTATTTATATATTACGATTTTAATTATACACCATAATACCATGTAATGAATATGCTTTTATGCATATTCATTTTTTCTTAATAAACAGCCACCGATTAATCGGTGGCTTGAAATAGTATTAAGCGGCTTTCTCTCCTGTTTTTACGGTGGAATGAAGGCTATTATAGACGCCTGTACCAATAACCTCTAATGCCATTTTCATACGTTCAGGTGAAATGTTCTCAAATACGTTATCTTGAGGTGTGTGATATACCTTCTCGATATGATAGATTAATGGATTCCAACTATCGACACCCATCCAAATAAATAGGGCGGCAGGAATACCAACTTCAGCAAATGGCACGTGATCACTGGAGCCGAATTTCCCTTGCAGTACGAGGTCATTATTTAATTGTTTACCTGCTTGTAAGGCTGCGTCTGTTACAAGGTTTGGAGAACCGTTAGGCGTCATAGCATATAAATTCTTTGCTTTATCGTAATTTGTTGCAACCATGTCTGCGTTAAAGACACCTAAAATTCGATCGCGTTCTTTTTGGGATAAACTATTAACGTAATAATCGGAGCCAAGTAAGCCAGTCTCTTCAGAACCAAAAGCAATAAAACGAATTTCTTTATCAGTTTCTACATTTTGAAAAGCACGAGCTAACTCTAATACTAATCCTGTACCAGAAGCATTATCGTTTGCTCCAGGTGCTCCAACTACACTATCATAGTGCGAACTTACAACGACAGCTTTTTCATTACCTGTACTGTTTTTTGGTTTCTTTTTAGCGATGACGTTTAAGGATTTTAAATTAGATTCATGTCTCGCTTTTAGGGAAAGAATTGTTGTCCCTTTTTTAGCGATTTCTTCTTTAAATGCATTTCCTTGCGCATAAGCAAGACCAAAGACAGGAATAGATTGCTTTTTCGTTAGGCGGGGATTGAAGGTTTGTCCATAATTTCCGCGTCCACCAATTAAACTGTATAAAAGAACACCTTTTGCTCCTTTGCTAACAGCATTTTCAACTTGTTTATTGTAGTCTGCTACTGTTGTTCCCCTTTCAAATAGAACAATCTTTCCATTTACTTCATTTGGAATATCCTCTAATTTTGTCCCACCTTGAACAAAGATAAGAGGAGCTGTAACAGCTTCTGTAGAAATTAGTGCGTTAGGAGCAGCGCCAGCTTGCCAATTACGCTTTGTGGATAATGGGGATTCAATAAAGCCAACGTACTGATCTGGCACTTGAAATGGTTGATAGTCTACTTCATAGCCCATTGATTTAAGTTGCATACCAACGTAGCGAGAAGCCCATTCTTCTGATTTTGTCCCACCAGGGCGAGGACCAATTGTTTCGGATAAGAAACGGATGTGTTCGATGGCGCGGCTTGCATCAACTTGTTTTGTGATAGGTGAAGTCTGTGTGATTTCTGACGTGGAATCAGCTTTGGCTTGTCCAATTGGAGCCAAGCTAACAGCGAGTGATACAGCAAGCAAAGAGCTTACTATTTTTTGTTTTAAAGATTTTTTCATTTTTTCCTCTCCTATTCTTCTATTCTCTCTGACTGACAAAAGAAGACGGATAACGACTTTATTTTACCTTTACATTTTTTATTTTTCAATATTCTGACATTGAGAAATAAAAAATACTATATGCATATTTGCATATTTTTGGTGGAGATATGTATGCTATCATTTTAAATGAAGGTTCGCTTTCTGTTTGGAAAGCTCCTACATTGCATGAATCTAGTGTACCCAAACTTTAGATTATGTAGAGAAAAGAATCCACTGTAGGGTTTCTTTTCTCGTGTTTGAATCATGTGATGATAAATATGTTTCCGCATTTCATAATTATCATCAGTGATATATGTAAGGCATCCATATGAAAATACGAGGCTGTTCAAAGGTTTTCCGTACTTTTGGGCAGCCTCACCCCGTTAAAAAGGTGGTGCCTTGATGCACCACCTTTTATTTATATAAATTTTTGCATACCTAAAAGTAATAAAAAATAGCCGTTTGGTAGGTTTCTGCTACCAAACGGCTATTTTTTATATTTCTGTTAAAATAATCGGCTCGCCGCGTGTTACGACAACTGTATGTTCACATTGTGCAACAAGGCTTTTATCAGGTGTAACAAATGTCCAACCATCATCGCCACGTTCGATAATGTGATCAGCCTTCATAGAAATGAATGGTTCTACAGCGATAACAAGACCGTCTTTTAGAAGCGCATTATCCATTGGGTCAAAGTAGCTTAAAATGTGGTTTGGTGCTTCGTGTAAGCTAAGACCAATACCGTGACCAGTTAAGTTTTGAATTACATTATATCCATTTTTATGTGCAAAGTTTGAAACAGCACGACCAATTTGGTTTTGTTTTGAACCAGCTTTCACCTTTTTCATTGCTGCCCAAAATGCATCAACCGCTGCTTGGCAAAGCTTTTCTTTTGCTTCATCTTCTCCAAGTACAAATGAAATACCTGTATCTGCATAATAGCCATCAAGTGCAGCAGATACGTCGACATTTACTAAGTCGCCTTCTTTTAATACGCGATCTCCTGGAATACCGTGAGCAACTTCTTCGTTTACACTGATGCAAGTTACACCTGGGAAATCATATTCTTTTTCAGGTGCAGAAATAGCACCATGCTCATCTAATACTTTTTTACCGATCAAATCAAGCTCTTTCGTTGTCATACCTGGCTTCGCTTCTTTTTTCATTTCTTCACGTGCAAGTGCAACGATGCGGCCGATTTTTCGTAAGCCTTCTAAATCTTGTTCATTACGAATAATCATGAAAACCACTGTCCTTCCTCGAATGTATATCTTACCCGATTGTATCATGTTTATTTTCGTCCTGCTACTCGCTTGCGGTATGTAGGTTGATTCCTCTCATAAGGAATACATGACAATTGTCATATTGATGTCATGACGCATCATACTGTTTCCTAAGTTTTCCAACACGTACAATGTAAATATAAGAAACAGCGGGGGTGGAGAGATGGAAAAGATTATAGAAGTAAATGGTGTTTCTAAAACATTTAAATATAAAAAGGCAGTAAATAACGTCTCATTTTATGTGAATAAAGGAGAGATTGTAGCACTACTTGGACCGAATGGTGCAGGGAAAACGACGACGATGTCGATGATGCTTGGATTAAAGGATCCTACGGAAGGAACTGTTTCTATATTTGGAAGGAGTCCCAAGCATAGAGATGTTCGTAATAGCCTCGGTGCGATGTTACAAGAAGTAAGTGTCATTGATAGCATTACGGTGGAAGAGGCAATTGAGTTATTCCGTAGTTATTATACGAATCCGGTAGCGAAAGAAACGTTACTACAGTTATCAAACTTAGAATCGGAGCGAAAGCAAAGATGTGAGAAATTATCAGGTGGTCAAAAGAGAAGGTTAAATTTTGCGCTCGCACTTGCAGGAAATCCAGATTTGCTATTTTTAGATGAGCCGACAGTTGGGATGGATATTACGTCTCGAAGAACGTTTTGGGAAACAATTCGAAAGTTAGCAAGTGAAGGGAAAACAATTATTTTAACAACGCATTATTTAGAAGAAGCGGATGCATTGGCGAATCGCATTTTATTATTTGCGAGTGGAAAGATTATCGCAGATGGTACACCAGATGAGATGAAGGCAACGATTTCTCGAAAAACGATCTCATTTTATTCGAAGGAAAGCATTCCTACAAAGTTATTAAAGGAATTACCAAATGTAACAGAAGTAAAGTCAAACGAAGGGCACTTCACTTTAACAACTGAAGATACGGATGCAACTTTAAAAGCGATTTATCAAAAGAACTTACCTGTAACAGATGTTTCGGTTGAACGTGGAAGTCTTGATGAAGCGTTTGAACAGTTTATCGCAAATCAGGAGGAGGGAATCGCATGAGAGCATTTTTGATGCAATGTAAGATGGAGATATTACGTACGTTTCGCAATAAATTATTTATCTTTTTCTCATTATTAATGCCAGTTATGTTTTACTACATTTTCACAAATGTTATTCAAGTGCCACAGAACGGGAATGAATGGAAAGCTCATTATTTAATTTCTATGACTTCATTTAGTATTATTGGAACAGCACTTTTTAGCTTCGGTGTGCGTCTTTCTGAGGAAAGACAAAAAGGATGGGCACAACTTTTGAGAATTACACCTCTGCCAGAGGGAGCATACATTTCCGCAAAAATTGTTTCGCAAACAGTAGTAAATGTTTTTTCGATCGTAGTTATTTTTATAGCAGGTATTTTAATTAATGATGTTCAGTTAACGTTCGGTCAATGGATGGGTGCTGGTTTATGGTTATTACTAGGTGTAACACCGTTTTTAGCGCTTGGATCGATAGTCGGTTCTATTAAAAAGGTTGATGCTGCTGCTGGTTTAGCCAATATTTTAAATATGTGTTTAGCAATTCTTGGCGGGTTATGGATGCCAATCGAAGTATTTCCGAAAATATTAAGATCTATTGGTGAATGGACACCAACATATCACTTCGGAAGCGGTGCATGGGATATTGTAGCTGGAAAATCAGTTGGTTGGGAAAATATCGCGGTACTAGGAGGTTATTTCCTTATATTTGTTGTAATATCAATATATATAAGAAAAAGACAGGAAGCGGTATAAATGATAGAGAAGAAGAGGATTGAGATTTTTCCGAAACAGATGGGTTTCTTCCCGTATATGTGGTTCGTGTATCTGTTATTTCCAATTTACCATTTAGTGCAGGCGTCAGGGTGGAAGCTTGTAATTGGAAGCGGTATGTTGATAGTTTTTATTATCACATACCGTCAGCTTTATTTTGTGCAGAGGACGTTCGTTTTTTGGGCATGTATTCAAATGGTACTTATCTTTTTATTTGCTTTATTTTACAATCCTTTCATGATATTCTTTGGCTTTTTCACCGCAAGTGCGATGGGATTTGCACCAAATAAGAAAGTGTTTCGAGTGCTATTATGTTTGTTAGTTATAATGCTTGGGGCATTTTTATTTGTAAATATGAATCAACTAACAACTGCAAGTTTAGTAAATATCGTTCCAATGTTTATTTTAATGCTTCTTACACCATTCGGAATGCGTAATTTTAATCAGAAAAAGATGTTAAGAAATCAATTAGAAGAAGCAAACGAACAAATTAAAGACTTAGTAAAACGTGAAGAGCGGCAACGGATTGCAAGGGATCTTCATGATACGTTAGGGCATACGTTATCACTCATTACTTTAAAAAGTCAGCTCGTGGAAAAGTTAATTGTAAAAAATCCGGAGCGTGCAAGTGTGGAAGCAAAGGAAATTACGCAAACATCTCGTACCGCTTTAAAGCAGCTAAGGGAACTAATTTCTGATATGCGTATGATTACAGTAGAAGAAGAGCTTGAGCAAATAAAAGCGATCTTACAAGCTGCTACTATTGAATTAGAAATAAAACAAGAAACGAGTGCAAGTTCGTTATCACCCATTGAACAAAATATTTTAGGAATGTGTTTACGTGAGGCTGTGACAAATGTTGTAAAGCATAGTAAGGCGACGCGTTGTACAGTTTCTGTACTAGAATCACAAGGTGAATTAATTTTGACAGTAGAAGATAATGGAATTGGTTTAGCGGATCAAAACCACGATGGAAATGGCATTCGTGGTATGAAAGAGCGTATCGCTCTTATTGATGGGTTTGTTGAACTGAGCACAATCAATCCAGGGACACTATTAATAGTAAAAGTACCAGTTGTCATTAGAACAGGAAAAGATGAGGTGAGGGCATGATTCGAATTATTATTGCAGAAGATCAGCGGATGCTTCGTGGCGCATTAGGGGCCCTACTTGATCTAGAAGATGATATTGAAGTAATTGGGCAAGCTGCGAACGGGGAAGAGGCGCTAAAACTAATTGAATCGCTACAACCTGATGTAAGCATTATGGATATTGAAATGCCAATTCAAAGCGGATTAGATGTTGCGGAAACGTTGCAGAAAGAAAAATCAGCATGCAAAGTAATGATTTTAACAACATTTGCGCGCCCTGGATATTTTGAACGAGCAATGAAAGCAGGCGTGCACGGATATTTATTAAAAGATAGCCCAAGTGAAGATTTAGCTGCAGCGATTCGTAATGTAATGAAAGGAAAGCGAGAGATTTCTCAAGATTTAATGTTCGGCTTATGGCAGGAGCAAAATCCGTTATCAGATCGCGAAAAAGAAGTATTGTTACTTGCGAAAGAAGGAAAGACGGCAAATGAAATTGCGAAGGCACTTTATCTTTCACCTGGTACAGTACGTAATTACATTTCTGAAGTATTAACGAAGCTCGATGCGAAAAATAGAATTGAGGCAATTACAATTGCGGAAGAAAAGGGATGGATATGAAAAAGAAGTTTACCTATGAGTGGTAAGCTTCTTTTTTCTTATAAACAAGTATTTCAATAGAGAGTTTCGTCGCAGTCGCATCGCTCAGAATTTGAAGTATATCGCGTAATTTAGATTTTACTTCATTTTTCGACAAAAAATTTGTTATAGTTAGATTAGGTTATTGGTCTGAATTTTGGACAACCTTGCCACTAACAGTTGTAATTACTCCATTTTTATCTACTTTTACAATGAAATCTTGACTATATATTTTATAGTTTTTGTAAGTTTGTGCAAGGCGAACTTCGGTTTAATTTTCTTTTATTTCTTTATTTGTAGGTTGGGAATCTACATTCATTTCAGTTGTCATTCACCCTTGTTGAGCTTTAGCCTCATTTATTTCACCCCTTAAATACTTTTTCGCCATATTTTTTCGTATCATTTTGAGGTTGTGTCATTTTTAAAGCGTTAAACTAGGCTAAGCAATTTCAATTTTCACTTCATTTTTATCTAGTTCTTGGGTGTAAATAGCTTCTGCTGATAAAGGATAAAGAAGACCGAATGTAACGAAGGCACGGGCAAATTTTCTATAATTTATCTATAAAACTACTAATCTATTATTGTATGTGAGATGGATTGTATGAACAATTTGCCGAATTTTATATATATTATGCATTATTTCATATCAAAAATTGTCGAATTCACATTATGGTAGTGGTATGACAACTTAACAAATTAGATTGTTATAATGGGATGGTGAGTAAGTATGCACGCAGAAAAATTAGGAAGTGAAATTAAGAAGATTAGGGTAATGAGGGGATTAACACAAAAACAGTTATCCGATAACATATGTCATCAATCGGAAGTGAGTCGAATTGAATCGGGCGCGGTATACCCAAGTATGGATATATTACAAGGTATCGCAGCAAAGTTACAAGTTCCCATTATTCACTTTTATGAGGTACTTATTTATTCTGATATTGAAAGAAAAAAACAGTTTAAAGATCAAGTCATTATGCTGTGTAAGCAAAAAAAATATAAAGAGATTTATAATAGAGTATGGAATGAGCTAAAAAAGGAAGAATATCATCCTGAATTCCAGCAGTTTCTTCAATGGCAATATCATGTAGCAGCTTACATATTGAAGAAAATCGATTACGAATATTGTATTTTAGAATTAAAAAAATTGTTAAACCAACAATTAGCTGGAATAGACGTATACCAAAATCTCTATATAGAGAATGCAATTGCAAATATTTATGCTGAAAATAATTATTTTAAGAAAAGTATTGAGTTATTTGAAGATATATTAAAACAATTAGAGACATTGCATGATAATGAAGAATTCGACGTGAAGGTAAGATATAATCATGCAAAAGCATTATACTTAGACGAGCAATATGAAGGGTCACTTTATCAAGTAAATAAAGCAATTGAAATATCATGCCGAATTAATAGTATGGCATTAATTGGACAGCTATATTATCAAAGAGGCGAATGCCTAGGAAAATTGGGGTATGATGAGCCAGAGATTGAAGATGCATATAAAAAGGCAAGTTTCTTTTTTGATATATTAGAAATGCATGCATATAAAGAAGCGCTCGCAGATAAAATCAGTAGATAGATAACCAAAAAATGGATATGCATAATTGCATAGGATATGGATAAAATTTCATGATATATTAAAATAAAAAATGTGGGTGATGGAATATGAAGAAACTACTTATTGGTAGCCTATTAACGTTAGCAATGGCATGGGGTATTTCATTAGGTGATACAGCATTAGAGAAAAGCCAAGTAATTTCTCATAATGATCAAGAGGTACAATTAGCTGGAGATCTACCTTTTGAATATTAAAAAACAACCGTCTTACTTAGACGGTTGTTTTTTTGTGTAGTAACATCCAAACGTCTTTACTAGAAACGGGCTTGCTAATAAGGAATCCTTGAATGTGGTCACAGTTTTGTTCATATAAAAACGTCCATTGTTCTTCCGTCTCTACACCTTCTGCAATAACTTCTAAGTTTAGTTCTTTAGATAGTGTAATGATGGAGGAGATAATCGCTTCCTCTAAAGGACTATTTGTAATTCCGCAAATAAACTCTCGAGCAATTTTTAATGTGTTGATTGGGTATTTTGTTAAATAAGCTAAAGAACTATAACCAGTTCCAAAGTCATCGATTGAAATTTGAATACCGAGATTTTGAAGCTGTTCTAGTTTGGAAATGACAGATTGATTTTGATTAATTGCGATACTTTCTGTGATTTCGATATCTAGTGCTTCTGATTTTAGTTCGGTTTCTTCTAACACTTTTGAAATAGTAGGGATTAAATCTGCATGGTTAAATTGAACAACAGATAAATTCACACCAACTTTTAAGTGAGAAAACCCTTGATTATGCCATCTTTTTGCCTCTAAGCAAGCGGTACGTAAAATCCAATTTCCAAGTTCAATAATAAATCCGGTTTCCTCCGCTAGAGGAATGAATTGGGCAGGAGACACGATGCCGAGTTTTGGGTGCTTCCAACGAATTAATGCTTCAAAACCGATAATTTGTTTTGTTTTTGTGCTTACTTGTGGCTGATATTCTAGGAAAAATTCATTTTGTTGTAATGCTTTTGTAAGTTCACCTTCTAAGAATTGGATTTCATTTTGGGCGATACTTATTTCTTTTGAGAAGAAAACAAATCTGTTTTTTCCATTTGCTTTCGCGCGATACATAGCCATATCAGCATTTTTCATTAATTCAGTAACATCGGTCCCGTAATCAGGATACATGGCAATTCCGATACTCGGTGTAATAGACAGTTCTTCGTCTTTAATGGAGAATGGTTTGTTTAAAACGGTTAAAATTTGTTCAGCTATAAAAGCCGCACTTTTTTCTGAGTACATATCTGGTAATAGAATTGTAAACTCATCTCCACCTTGGCGAGCAACGATATCTTTTGAACGCAAGCAACCACGTAATCTTTTTGCTACTTCAATTAATAATAGATCTCCGACATCGTGACCAAGTCTATCGTTAATTTTTTTGAATCGATCTAAATCAAGGAACATAACGGCAACATCATTCACGCTAGTTTGAGCTGTATTTAAAATGTTTTTTAAATCTTTTTCAAACTTTCGGCGATTTGGTAATCCAGTCAGTGCATCATGAAAGGCTAAATGTTCTACTTGTTTTTGTTTTTCATATAAAGTTGTAATATCACGTGCTATGCCGAACATCCCAACAACTTCTTTGTTTATGAAAGTAGGGATGAGTGTAACGTGAAGATAATAGTAATAGCCTTCTTTTTCTTTTGTGCGAACTTCTAAAGTTTGTGGTCTACCTTCTTTTGTTATTTGTAAAGCTTTCTTTAGTAGATCATGGTCTTTTGAGTCAATAAAGTGTAGAAGAGAATAGCTTTCTACTTCACAATAGTAGGCAGTAAATAAGCTTTCACAAGCTGTATTAGATTGTTGGAAAATACCATCCATATTTAAAGAGAAAACGGCATCAGGATGATCTTCGAATAACGATTTATAGCGTTGTTCACTCTTTGATAACGCAGATGCACCCTCTTCTACTTTGCCTTCTAGTTGTGTAGTCAACTGTTCATATGTATCGATTAGTGCTTGATTATCTTTCCACATGTAAAGTTGTCGTAGGAATAATAAGATGAGTGATAATACTAGACCGATTAGCATGAACTTATCATCCCAAGGTTGAATAAGAATAAAGGAAAAAGTAATGATTATACTGAAATAGGGTAATATAAAGCGCACATAATCAAATCGATAATACTTTGTTTTCGTTTCATGCTGCATTGGTTTGTCCAAAATGTATAGTATGGAAGATAAACCAATTAATAAAATTGAAGCAGTATGTACTAAATAAGAGACTTCAGAAGAAGTTTTCATCCCCATGTTTAGTTGGAACAGATGTATATACCCGTACACAAGTATGATAGTAAAACCGATAATTAATGAAATTCTGCTAGCAGAATATTGTTCTCGTCTATATAGGCTAATAACGGCGTAAATTACTAATGCTTGTGCAATAAAGTATCCAATTAAAACCCAGTGATCTGTTGTTAACATACGAAAGCTTGAGAGGTCCAAAATAAAAGTTAAGGTAAAATAAATATTCATAATAACAATAAAGATACTATCGAATGAAAATTGAGCAAGGCCTCTAATAGAATAATGTTTTATGAATTTGATAGCAAACCCAGAAAAGAGCAAAATATATTGTATGATGAAAAAAGGTAGTGCCTTATATGAGAATATGACTTGATCATATATAGAAAGTGAATGAAGGAATAAAGTTATTTCCATAGTTAGTCCGCATATGCAAGTGCAGAGTAATAAAACCCAAAATAATTTATCACTACGCTTCATTTTCTTAATAGCTTTATATAAGCAATAGCAAGAAAAGAGTGCAGCAAAACAAAATAAGAAGAGAATTCCAATTTCTTTTATATTCAAGTCCTTAGGGATAAGAAATATCCAAAGGGAAAATATAATTATATACATCGTGACAAAGTGTACATATTTTTTTTGATTAATCATATTATGGCTCCGTTTCAATAAAGTTGAATCGCAGGTGGAAAATGCTAATTCCAATCATAGCATATACAATAGGTTGTTTTTTACTATAAAAATTACTTTTTTTGAAAAAAATAGCTCAACATTACAATTTACCATTGTAATGTTGAGCTATTTATTCTTTTTATCCCTCTTATAGAGGATAATTCATGTATTAATTGCAGCATTGCTAAATCTTTCTGTTTACTTTCAATCATAATATCGAAATTATGGTTGATTTTTTTTGCAATGTGTAAGAAAGGCTTAATAAACTCTAAATCAATATATTCAGAGTGAGCCCTAAATTCTTTTTTTGATTTAGGGGAGGAAATGTGAACTTTAGGAGGGACATTTGTATGTGACCAAGTTTCAAAAATTACAGGGAGTAATACTTCTAGCGGTTCTTCGCAAAGGTTTGCCATGTGATGATGATAATCAAATACGAATGGAATCTTTTCTTTTTGGCAAATCGATAAAGTTTCAGCAGTTGTATATGTTTTATCATCATTTTCAAGCGTCATTTGCTCTTTTATATGTGCAGGAAGTTTTTTTATATTTTTATGGAAACGTCCAACCGCCTGTTCTTTATTTCCATAGGCACCACCTACATGGATGTTAATATAAGAAGAATCTGCAATTCCTATTGCATCTAATACTTTATAATGATAGGCCATATCTGTAATAGCGTTAGTTGTAATATGTGGCTTGTCGCTTGTAAATAGTGTAAATTGATTTGGATGAAAACTTACTCGCAAATTGTATTCTTTAATTAATGTCCCAATTTTACGCCAAAGCGGTGTGAACAACCCGATGTAATCAAACTCGACTTCGGGATGTGTTGCAAGTGGGACGATGGAAGAAGATAAGCGATATAATGGAATTTCATGAGCTATATTGTAATGAAGAATACGTATTGTATGCTCAAGATTTTGCCGTGTAACATCGTATAATTTATCTTCTCGTTCTTGTTTACTAAGCTTTTGAAAGCTTGTAAATGTCATCGTTTTAGCCGGAGAACAGTCCCAGAGTGCCATTGCATGTGAGACATATCCGAAACGCATAATCATAATGAATACATCTCCTTTATCCATTATCTTTCCTATAGAAAGAAAGCAAGTATCGTTCCTACCCATTCTTTCCCTCTATCAATAAGGGAAAGGGGGCTAACATCTTTAAAGGAAAGTAATGACGCATTTTCTAGATCTTCATGGAATTTGTTTTTTACTGTTTGTATAAAATGTTTATCATATAAAAGGCAGTTGATTTCATGGTTAATATATAAACTTCTCATATCAAAGTTTGCAGTTCCAATATCACAAATATAATCATCGACTATAATAACTTTAGCGTGAAAAAAACCTTGTTGAAATGCGTAAATATTACACCCAGCTTGTATTAACTTTCGGCAATATGGGAATTTTGCTTCGCGAACAAGGGCGTGATCCGCTTTTTCTGGAACGAGAACCGTGATTTGAACCCCACGTTTTCGCGCTTTTAATAATGCATTCATAATTTTCTTCCCAGGAATGAAATATGGTGTACCGATAAAGAGTTCTTTTTCCGCACTTTCGATTAAATGTAAAAATGTATTTTGCAAATAGGCACCATCAGTAGGGATAAAACGATGTAGAATGATTCCTGGTTGTTGCTTAGGAAAATAAAGAGGTGAATCTAATAAATTTTGCTTCGTATCGTCGAGCCAATCATGTAAAAATTGCTTTTGTAAATCTTGTATTCCTTCTCCTGTAAGGCGTAAATGATAATCGCGCCATAATCCTAATTTTTGATTATGCCCTAAATATTCTTCTCCAATATTAAACCCACCAATATAACCAATTTTCCCGTCAATAACTGTAATTTTTCTATGGTTTCTTTGATTTGCAGAAAAGAACGGAAAAGGAAATTTCACTTTATGACAAAATGAAAAAGAGATGCCGTGTTTTTGTAGGGAACGAATTGCCTCGTTTGATAAATAATGGCTTCCCAATCGATCGAGTAAAAGTCTTACTTCAATTCCTTCCTGTGCCTTATCGATAAGTAACTTTAAAAATTCACGACTGATTTTATCGTTTTTTACAATGAAGAATAAAACGTGCACATGGTGCCTTGCTTGTTGTATATCAGTAAATAAAGCATCATATAAATCTTGCCCGTATGTATAAAGGTGAAAATTACTTTGACGTAAAGGGAAAGTACGAGAGCGCACACGCTTTAAATGAAGAATCCTCCCATATAAAAGGTCAATTGTGATCCAAAGAGTAACGCATATTAACAAGAGAGATAAGAAGAACATAAGTGAATTCCCTCCTTTGCATTCTTTTCGCCTTCATTTTACTGGCTGCCCGGAAAATCCCAATTGGCTTCACCTTATCCCATATTAAGGGGCGGTAAGCCTCCTACTTAAAAATTAGGCTTACTTAAAGGAATCAGGCGAGAGGAAACAACCCCCTACGGATTAAAGTTTCACTTTATAGTTTCACCGAAATAAACAGCTTTATTAAAAAATATGTTGTTGTATAACAAAAAACTGTTGACTGAATGCTCACTCATTATATAATGAAGACAGGGGATAAAATTCAGAAAATTATATGTTTTTGAAGATTCTAAAAAAGAAAGAGGGCTTACAAAGAGAGGGGTAGCATAAAAATGAATAGCTTACTGATCATTAATTGGCTGGCTGCCATTGCTGTTATTGCTTATGCAGGATATTTGTTTGTGTATCTTATACGGACGAGGATGGCCTACATACAGTTAGGAAAAAAGATTGAATTTGACCGTCGTTTTAAAGAGCGTTGGGATCTCCTTAAGGTCAATGTTTTCGGTCAGAAAAAGCTGCTGAAAGATAAGAAGAGCGGCATTATTCACGTTATGTTCTTTTACGGATTTATTCTTGTCCAATTTGGAGCAATTGACTTCGTTTGGAAAGGACTCGCACCAGGATCACATCTTCCACTTGGACCACTATACCCTGCATTTACATTCTTCCAGGAAATTGTCACACTTGTTATTTTAATTGCAGTCTTTTGGGCTTTTCATAGACGTTATGTTGAGAAGCTAGTTCGTTTAAAACGTAATTTCAAATCAGGTCTTGTTCTTATCTTTATTGGTGGCTTAATGATTTCTGTGCTACTCGGTAATGGGATGGGAATTATATGGCACGGCGAGGAGCTTTCATGGAGTGAACCGATCGCTTCTGCAATCGCTTACGTTTTCTCAGGAATAAATGAAACCGCAGCCATTTCTGTGTTCTATTTCTCTTGGTGGGTGCATCTACTAATTTTGTTAACGTTTTTAGTGTATGTTCCACAATCGAAACACGCGCATTTAATTGCGGGACCAGTTAACGTTTTCTTCGGACGTCTTTCAAATCCAGGGAAACTTGAAAAGATTGACTTTGAAGATGAAACGCAAGAAACATTTGGTGTTGGTAAAATCGAAGACTTTAGACAAAATCAGCTTATTGATTTATACGCTTGCGTAGAGTGTGGTCGCTGTACAAATATGTGCCCGGCAACAGGAACAGGGAAAATGTTATCGCCGATGGATTTAATTTTAAAACTTCGCGATCATTTAACTGATAAAGGAGCAGCAGTGACATCAAAAGCACCGTGGGTTCCAGTAGTTGCTTTTAATAATACACAAGGAAATCAGTTAGCGATGATGGCAGCTGGGAAAGGGCAACAAGAATCAGCAGCTACAACGCTTGCTTACGATCCGAGTTTAATCGGAGATGTTATTACAGAGGAAGAGATTTGGGCTTGTACAACGTGCCGTAACTGTGAAGATCAGTGTCCGGTTATGAATGAGCATGTTGACAAAATTATTGATTTACGCCGCTATCTCGTTTTAACAGAAGGAAAGATGGACGCGGAAGCGCAGCGTGCGATGACAAATATCGAGCGTCAAGGGAATCCGTGGGGACTGAACCGTAAAGAGCGTGAAACTTGGCGCCAAGGTGATGATGAAGTAACGGTTCCAACTGTAAAAGAAAAATCGAAAGCTGGCGAGGAGTTCGAATATTTATTCTGGGTTGGTTCAATGGGATCATATGATAATCGTAGTCAGAAGATTGCGATATCGTTCGCGAAGTTAATGAACGAAGCAGGCATTTCATTCGCGATACTTGGTAATAAAGAAAAGAATTCTGGAGATACACCGCGGCGTCTTGGAAATGAATTTGTCTTCCAAGAGATGGCGACAAAGAATATCGAGGAATTTGAAAAAGCAGGAGTGAAGAAAATCGTTACGATTGATCCTCACGCTTATAACACATTTAAAAATGAGTATCCAGACTTTGGCTTGCAAGCAGAAGTCTATCATCATACAGAATTGTTAGCTCAGTGGGTGAAAGAAGGACGCTTAAAACCTGTTCACGCTATTGAGGAAACAGTTACGTACCATGATTCCTGTTACTTAGGAAGATACAACGAAGTATACGAAGCGCCACGCGATATTTTGAAAGCAATTCCTGGTGTGAATCTTGTAGAAATGGCACGTAACCGTGAAACCGGAATGTGCTGTGGCGCAGGTGGTGGCTTAATGTGGATGGAAGAGACAGCAGGTTCACGTATTAACGTTGCTCGTACAGAACAAGCACTAGCTGTAGAGCCATCCATTATCGGTACAGGTTGTCCATATTGCTTAACGATGATTAGCGATGGGACGAAAGCGAAAGAAGTAGAAGAGAAGGTTCAAACTCTTGATGTAACAGAGATTTTAGAACGCTCTGTTATCGGACAGAAGAAAGAAGCGATGTAATCTGCAAGCATGAATACAACTTTAGAGAGAGGTGCAATCATTGCACCTCTTCTCAACGTAAGAACACCGAGCGAGCGCTCGGTGCTAAAAAAAGAGATGGGGGAAATAGATATGAGTAAAACAGTTATTTTAAGTGCTGCAAGAACACCGGTTGGGAAATTTGGAGGATCTTTAAAAGACGTGAAGGCGACAGAACTTGGGGGAATTGCAATTAAAGCAGCACTTGAGAGAGCAAATGTTTCTGCTAGTGATGTTGAGGAAGTTATATTTGGAACAGTTATTCAAGGGGGACAGGGGCAAATTCCATCGCGCCAAGCTGCGAGGGCTGCTGGAATCCCTTGGGAAGTACAGACGGAAACAGTGAATAAAGTTTGTGCATCAGGGCTTCGTGCGGTTACGTTAGCGGATCAAATTATTCGTACTGGCGATCAATCACTAATTGTAGCTGGCGGTATGGAGTCAATGAGTAACAGTCCTTACATTTTACGAGGCGCAAGATGGGGATACAGAATGGGTAACAACGAAATCATCGATTTAAACGTTGCTGACGGCTTGACATGCGCATTTTCAGGTATACACATGGGTGTTTATGGTGGAGAAGTTGCGAAGGAAGATGGAATCTCTCGCGAAGCGCAAGATGAATGGGCATATCGTAGCCATCAGCGTGCGGTTTCAGCGCATAAAGAAGGACGTTTTGAAGAGGAAATCGTGCCAGTAACGATTCCGCAAAGAAAAGGCGATCCTATCGTCGTTGCAAAAGATGAGGCGCCGCGCGCGGATACAACGATTGAAAAATTAGCGAAATTAAAACCTGTATTTGATAAGACGTCGGCAGTGACAGCGGGTAATGCTCCTGGACTAAATGATGGCGGTGCTGCGCTCGTATTAATGAGCGAAGACAGAGCGAAGCAAGAAGGAAGAAAGCCATTAGCAACAATTTTGGCACATACAGCAATTGCAGTGGAGTCTAAAGATTTCCCAAGAACGCCAGGTTATGCAATTAACGAATTGTTGAAAAAAACAGGCAAGACAATTGAAGATATCGATTTATTCGAGATTAATGAAGCATTTGCAGCGGTAGCAATTGCAAGTACAGAGATTGCAGGAATTGACCCAGATAAATTGAATGTAAATGGCGGCGCAGTGGCAATGGGACATCCAATTGGAGCAAGTGGAGCGCGTATTATCGTTACACTTATCCACGCACTGAAGCAGCGCGGCGGCGGAATTGGAATTGCTTCTATTTGTAGCGGTGGCGGTCAAGGTGACGCAATTATGATTGAAGTTCGTTAATTTACGTGTAGGTGATTTTTGATTTATTAACAATTTATATTGAGGGGGAAGAAAGAATGGGTGTACAAAAAATAGTTGTAATTGGTGCAGGACAAATGGGTTCGGGGATCGCACAAGTATGTGCAATGGCAGGATATGATGTGAAGGTACAAGATTTAAAACAAGAGCAATTAGACAGAGGATTGGCTATTATTACGAAAAACTTAGCGCGCCAAGTAGAAAAAGGACGCATGAAGGAAGAAGAGAAGGAAGCGACGTTAAATCGCCTTACAGTAACGCTTGATTTAGATTGTGTGAAGGAAGCGGATCTTGTTATTGAAGCGGCTGTTGAGAAAATGGATATAAAAAAGAAAATCTTTGCGAATCTAGATGAAATTGCTCCAGATCACGCAATTTTAGCGACGAATACGTCATCTCTACCAATTACAGAAATTGCAGCGGTAACGAAACGTCCGGAGAAAGTAATCGGTATGCACTTTATGAATCCCGTTCCGGTTATGAAGCTTGTTGAAATTATTCGTGGTTTGGCTACAGATGATGAGGTGTACGAAACAATTGAAGATATTACGAAAAAAATCGGGAAAGTGCCAGTTGAAGTAAATGATTTCCCAGGATTTGTATCGAACCGTATTTTATTACCGATGATTAACGAAGCGATCTATACGTTATATGAAGGTGTAGCGACGAAAGAAGCGATTGATGAAGTAATGAAACTAGGTATGAATCATCCGATGGGACCACTTACATTAGCTGATTTTATCGGTTTAGATACATGTTTATACATTATGGAAGTGTTGCATGAAGGATTAGGAGATAGTAAATATCGCCCATGTCCATTATTACGCAAGTATGTGAACGCAGGATGGTTAGGACGTAAAACAGGCCGTGGTTTCTACGTTTACGAATAAAGTCCTCCTTTTATTAAAATAGTGGTCTTACCAAATTATTAAAAAGATATATAGCAAACGGAGGCGGAGTACATGAATTTTCATTTTACTGAAGAGCAACAAATGATGAGGAAAATGGTTCGAGATTTTGCGCAGAAGGAAATAGCTCCCTTTGTTCCTAGTATGGAACAAGGGGTGTTCCCAAAAGAGATTTTGCAGAAGATGGGTGAGCTTGGACTAATGGGTATTCCAGCGCCTGCAAAATATGGCGGGGCAGAAATGGATTTTATTTCTTACATTTTAGCAATTGAGGAAATTTCAAAGGTAAGTGCGACGGTTGGTGTAATTTTAGCTGTACATACGTCAGTTGGAATGAACCCGATTTTATATTTTGGAACAGAAGAACAGAAGCAGAAATATGTTTCTAAACTTGCGACTGGTGAATATTTAGGTGCATTTGCATTAACAGAACCAAATGCAGGATCAGATGCAGGGAGTTTGAAATCAAGAGCTGTAAAGAAAGGCGATCACTACATTATTAATGGATCGAAAGTATTTATTACAAATGGCGGTGAAGCAAGTACATACATTGTATTCGCTTCTACAAATCCAGAGGCAGGAAAAAGTGGGATTTCTGCATTTATAGTAGAGAAAGATACACCGGGCTTAATTATCGGCAAAGATGAGCATAAAATGGGACTTCTTGGTTCTCGCACGGTACAACTTACGTTTGAAGATATGAAAGTGCCGGCCGAGAATTTACTTGGTGAAGAAGGACAAGGATTTAAGGTGGCAATGGCGAATTTAGATGTTGGACGAATTGGAATCGGAGCGCAGGCATTAGGAATCGCGGAAGCGGCGCTTGCATGTGCGATTGATTATGCGAAAGAGCGTGAGCAATTCGGCAAGCCAATTGCGGCGCAGCAAGGAATCGGATTCAAACTTGCAGATATGGCAACTAGTGTAGAAGCAGCGCGATTACTTGTATACAGAGCGGCATCGCTAAGAGCGCAAGGATTACCATGCGGTAAAGAAGCTTCTATTGCGAAATTATTCGCTTCTAAGACGGCTGTTGAAGTTGCGATTGAAGCGGTGCAAGTATTTGGCGGTTATGGTTATACGAAAGACTATCCAGTAGAACGATTTTTCCGTGATGCGAAAATCACGCAAATATATGAAGGAACGAGTGAGATACAGAAACTTGTTATTAGTCGAGCTTTATAAAAGGACAAGGGGGAGACGGGAATGCATTTTAAACTATCAGAAGAACATGAAATGATAAGAAAAATGGTTCGGGATTTTGCTAAGAACGAAGTAGCACCGACGGCAGCTGAGCGTGATGAAGAAGAGAGATTTGATCGTGCACTATTTGATCAAATGGCAGAGCTTGGTTTAACCGGAATTCCGTGGCCTGAAGAATACGGTGGAATTGGAAGCGATTACTTAGCGTATGTGATTGCTATCGAAGAATTATCTCGTGTTTGTGCTTCAACAGGTGTAACGCTGTCTGCACACACTTCACTTGCTGGTTGGCCAATTTTTAAATTTGGAACGGAAGAACAAAAGCAAAAGTTTTTACGACCGATGGCAGAAGGAACGAAAATTGGTGCATACGGTTTAACGGAACCAAGTTCTGGCTCAGATGCTGGCGGAATGAGGACAACTGCGAAACGAGATGGAGACCATTACATTTTAAATGGATCGAAAATCTTTATTACAAATGGCGGTATTGCTGATATTTATGTTGTTTTTGCGTTAACTGATCCCGAATCGAAGCAGCGTGGT
Source organism: Bacillus cereus group sp. N14 (assembly GCF_016483555.1). NCBI lineage: Bacteria > Bacillati > Bacillota > Bacilli > Caryophanales > Bacillaceae > Bacillus > Bacillus cereus group sp. N14. The sequence continues at coordinate 10,729 of NZ_JAEHBQ010000038.1, read as the reverse complement.
ACGAGCGCGTTTATTGTGGAAAGTGATACACCAGGATTTTCAGTTGGGAAGAAGGAAAGCAAGTTAGGGATTCGCTCTTCACCAACAACTGAAATTATGTTCGAAGATTGCCGTATTCCTGTAGAGAACCTACTCGGGGAAGAGGGCCAAGGATTTAAAGTTGCGATGCAAACATTAGATGGCGGCCGTAATGGTATTGCCGCGCAAGCAGTCGGTATTGCGCAAGGGGCTTTAGATGCTTCTGTAGATTATGCAAGAGAGCGTCATCAGTTTGGGAAACCAATTGCGGCGCAGCAAGGAATTGGCTTTAAACTTGCAGATATGGCAACGGATGTGGAGGCGGCACGTCTTCTAACATACCAAGCGGCTTGGCTTGAATCGGAAGGGCTTCCGTATGGGAAAGAGTCAGCGATGTCAAAAGTATTTGCAGGGGATACAGCGATGAAGGTGACGACTGAAGCGGTACAAGTATTTGGTGGTTACGGTTATACGAAAGATTATCCAGTAGAGCGTTATATGCGCGATGCAAAGATTACACAAATATATGAGGGAACACAAGAGATTCAAAGGCTTGTAATTTCTCGTATGTTAACGAAGTAGGATCAAAGGCGTAGGTATTTTCCTACGCTTTTTCCTTCCAAAAAATAATAGGGAGAGGTGAAGGGGATGGTTAAACACAATGTACATGCGTCCGTGAAAGATGAAAAATTAGTTGCGTTAAGACGTGAACAAATGATTAAAGGTGCGGTGCAATTGTTTAAGCAAAAAGGGTTCCCACGTACAACAACGAGAGAGATTGCGAAGGCGGCTGGGTTTAGTATTGGAACACTTTATGAGTACATTCGTACAAAAGATGATGTTTTATATTTAGTTTGTGATAGTATTTATGAACATGTAAAAGAAAGATTAGAGGAAGTAGTGTGTACAGAGAAGGGAAGTATAGAAAGCTTAAAGATAGCGATAACGAATTATTTTAAAGTGATGGATGAATTGCAAGAAGAAGTATTAATTATGTATCAAGAGGTACGTTTTTTACCGAAAGAATCACTCCCATATGTATTAGAAAAAGAGTTTCAAATGGTCGGGATGTTTGAGAATATTTTAGAGCAGTGTACAGAAAATGGGACATTTACATTAAATAAAAAAGAGATACAGCTTCTTGCACATAACATTTTCATACAAGGACAAATGTGGGGATTTAGACGTTGGGCCCTGCAAAAACTGTATACGCTTGAAGAATATACAGAAATGCAAATTAGGTATGTACTGCAAGGAGCGCATATGTTTCCGAAATAAGGAATAGACAAATTATAATTTTATTACCATATTAAAGTTTCCCGTTTTTTTTGTAGCATATTTGTGCGACTTTTGTTTATAATGAATAGTATGGATTTTTTTAAGCAGACCGTTATATATAAGGTTATATTTGAAGAAAGGAAGTGCCGCATAAGTGAATTTTAAGCAATATTCACCAGAAGAGCTAAAAGAATGTTCAATGATTGAAGTTGTACATAGCGTTTTAGGGGATAAAAGACAAGCAACGACATTCAACGAGTTGGTTCGAGAAATCGCTCAAGTGCTGGGACTATCTCAAGAGCAAGTTAATGCGAAACTCGCACAATTTTATACAGATTTAAACATCGATGGACGTTTCATTAATTTAGGAGAAAATCGTTGGGGACTACGTAGCTGGTACCCATATGAGCAAATTGATGAAGAAATCTTACCTCAGCCAAAACCGAAGAAGAAACGTAAAGTTGAAGAGGACGGTTTTGACGACTACATCGAAGAAGATGAAGACTTCGACGATGCAGAAGCAAGTGAAGAAGAGGTAGAAGATTTGGACAAGGTTCTTGAAGAAGAAGACGGAGATGACGATGATCTTGATGATTTAGATGAAGATGATGAAGATGACTTCGCCGAAGAAGAACTTGAGTACGATGAAGCTGAAGCTGAAGAAGAAGAAGAGGAAGAACTGTAGTTCTTGACTTTTCATTATCGTCCATGTAGAATCATTTTTGGGCTCTTTAAAAAAGGACGATAATACTTTTAAAGTGTAAATATAAAAGAAAATTGCTCCCTACTTATTACTTTATGTGATGAGGGGAGCAATTTTCTTTTTTGTTTTTTGTTTAGAAAATAAAAAGAGTCTAACAATAAGATGGATACAGTGTTATCTACATACGTTGCGCTTTGCAACGGTGATTATATAACAGCAAAATAGGAGGGAGCTTTTTCATGACTAAGTATATTTTTGTAACAGGCGGTGTAGTATCGTCTCTAGGAAAAGGTATTACAGCAGCATCTCTTGGAAGACTTTTAAAAAATCGTGGTTTAAACGTAACGATTCAAAAGTTTGATCCGTACATTAACGTAGACCCAGGGACTATGAGCCCATACCAACACGGTGAGGTATTCGTAACAGATGATGGTGCAGAAACTGATTTAGACCTTGGTCACTATGAGCGTTTCATCGACATCAACTTAAACAAATACAGCAACGTAACAACAGGTAAAATTTACTCTTCAGTTCTTCAAAAAGAGCGCCGTGGTGAATACCTAGGAGGAACAGTTCAAGTTATTCCTCACATTACTAACGAAATTAAAGAGCGTGTATACCGTTCTGGTCGCGAAACAAACGCGGACGTTGTTATTACAGAAATTGGTGGAACTGTTGGTGACATCGAGTCTCTACCATTCTTAGAAGCAATCCGTCAAATTAAGAGCGACATCGGTCGTGACAATGTAATGTACATTCACTGTACGTTAATCCCGTACTTAAAAGCAGCGGGTGAAATGAAAACAAAACCAACGCAACATAGCGTTAAAGAGCTTCGCAGCTTAGGTATTCAACCAAATATTATCGTTGTTCGTACAGAATTGCCTGTTTCTCAAGATATGAAAGACAAGCTTGCATTATTCTGTGACATTGATACAAAAGCAGTTATCGAAGCACGCGATGCAGATACTTTATATGCGGTTCCATTATCTCTTCAAGAGCAAAATATGGACCAAATCGTTTGCGATCACTTAAAATTAGACAATCCAGCTGCAGATATGACAGAGTGGACTGCGCTAGTTAATAAAGTACGTAACCTTTCTAAGAAAACAAAAATTGCTCTTGTTGGTAAATACGTAGAGCTTCAAGATGCATACATTTCTGTTGTAGAAGCACTTCGTCATGCGGGTTATTCATTCGACACAGATGTAGAAGTGAAATGGGTAAACGCTGAGCACGTAACACTAGAGAACGTACAAGAATTAGTTGGTGACACAGATGGTATCCTTGTACCTGGTGGATTCGGCGATCGTGGTGTAGAAGGTAAAATCGTTGCAATTCAATATGCTCGTGAAAACAAAGTACCATTCTTAGGAATTTGCTTAGGTATGCAACTTGCATCAATCGAATTCGCACGTAACGTATTAGGATTAGAAGGAGCTAACTCTTCTGAAATAAATCCTGACACACCTTATGCAATCATTGACTTATTACCAGAACAAAAAGATGTAGAAGACTTAGGTGGCACACTTCGTCTTGGTCTATACCCATGTAAGCTTGCTGAAGAAACAAATGCTTACAATGCTTACAACGAGCCGGTTGTATATGAGCGTCATCGTCATCGTTATGAGTTCAACAATCAATTCCGTCCGGATATGGAAAAAGAAGGATTTGTATTCTCTGGTACAAGCCCAGACGGTCGTCTAGTTGAAATCATTGAATTAAAAGACCACCCTTGGTTCGTGGCAGCACAGTTCCATCCAGAACTTGTATCTCGTCCAAATCGTCCACAACCATTGTTCCATGACTTCGTAAGTGCTTCTATTACGAATAAAGAGAGCAAGTAATAAAAAAAAGCGCCTGAAATAGGGCGCTTTTTTTAATATTCATTTAACATTTCATCGATTGTAAATTTGATTCCATGATATGCAAATAAAGCTATCATTAAACTTGGGAATCCGTAGCGATTGCCTTCATCGTCTGGAATAAGGCCTTTTAACAGCTTAGTATCAATATGTACATCTGTATATTGTTCTAGTGATTCAGTACCTTCTTGAATAGCAGAGATGCCGACAATAGAGTGTCCATCAGCTTGAAGTTTTTTTGCCATTGCTACAACTTCTTCATCTGTTGAAAAACGGCTAATAAGAAGTACGCGGTCTGCAGAAGTTACCTCTACTTCTTTACCATTTTCAAATAATCGTTTTGCTTGCTTCATTGGCTCAGCACCGAATAATGCTTCAGCAACAACGCCCTCCATTTCATTTGTACCATGTAAATAAATGAAACCGTCGCCAACTAATGCTTGAGCAAGTAGACGGGCGCTATCTTCTATATTCATTTCTTCTTTTTGAGAAACTCTGGAGAAATAACCACTTAATTGAGTTGAAAAAATTTTTAACATAATGTTACTCCCTTTCGTACGTGTTTACCGGCTTTCATTATAGTTTATTTTTTTAGAAAGGTGAAATCGAAGGGTAGCATAACAAAATAGGAAACGGTAAAATAAGAAAGAATAGGAAGGGATTTGCCAAAGAATAGCGAAAATTAATCGTTAAGATATAAGAAGCTTTAAATCTTGTATTTATACAGAAAGGTTGGGAGTTATGGAAGGTAAAATTTTAATCGTTGATGATCAATATGGCATTCGTGTGTTATTACATGAAGTGTTCCAAAAAGAAGGTTATCAGACATTCCAAGCAGCGAATGGATTTCAAGCTTTAGATATCGTGAAAAAAGATAATCCAGATTTAGTAGTGTTAGATATGAAAATTCCAGGTATGGATGGTATAGAGATTTTAAAACATGTAAAGGAAATTGATGAGAGTATTAAAGTAATTTTAATGACTGCTTATGGAGAGCTTGATATGATCCAAGAAGCGAAAGATTTAGGAGCTTTAATGCACTTTGCTAAACCGTTTGATATTGATGAGATTCGTCAAGCGGTGAGAGAACAGCTTGCTGTAGAGGCGTAAAAAATGAATTTTTTATAAAAAATATGGAAAAAAGCGTTTACATGGACTAATGAGCAGGTGAATACGGTTGAGTTTTTGAGTACAAGTTGTTATCCTATTGAGTGTAGAAAAAAGTCCGGTATGTAAATATACATATTTTACCTTATTCTGGTCATACTACCAGCGATAAGAACTTATCGGATACAAAAAACGTTTTTTAGGAGGATTCACCATGCCTTTAGTTTCTATGAAAGAAATGCTAAACACAGCACTAGAAGGAAAATACGCAGTTGGTCAATTCAACATGAACAACTTAGAGTGGACTCAAGCTATCTTAGCTGCTGCGGAAGAAGAAAAGTCTCCTGTAATCCTAGGTGTATCTGAGGGTGCAGCTCGTCATATGACTGGTTTCAAAACAGTTGTAGCTATGGTTAAAGCTTTAATCGAAGAAATGAACATCACTGTTCCTGTAGCGATTCACCTTGACCATGGTTCAAGCTTCGAAAAATGTAAAGAAGCAATTGATGCAGGTTTCACATCTGTAATGATCGACGCTTCTCACCACCCATTCGAAGAAAACGTTGAAACTACTAAAAAAGTAGTAGAATACGCACACGCTCGTAACGTATCTGTTGAAGCTGAGCTTGGAACAGTTGGCGGACAAGAAGACGACATCATCGCTGAAGGCGTAATTTACGCTGATCCAGCAGAGTGTAAGCACCTTGTTGAAGCAACAGGTATCGATTGCCTAGCTCCAGCTTTAGGTTCTGTACACGGTCCTTACAAAGGTGAGCCTAACTTAGGATTCGCTGAAATGGAACAAGTTCGTGACTTCACTGGCGTACCTTTAGTATTACACGGTGGTACTGGTATCCCAACTGCTGATATCGTAAAAGCTATTTCTTTAGGTACTTCAAAAATTAACGTAAACACTGAGAACCAAATTGAGTTTACAAAAGCTGTTCGTGAAGCATTAAGCAAAGACCAAGAAGTTTACGATCCTCGTAAATATATTGGACCTGGCCGCGACGCTATTAAAGCAACTGTTGCTGGTAAAATGCGTGAATTCGGTTCTAACGGTAAAGCGTAAGAATAAAATTCCGTTTTGGAAACCGTCTAGTCTTTTAGACGGTTTCCTTTCGTTGTATAATGAAAGCGTGAACAAGTCTAAAGATTTTTATCATTTTGTTTTTGAAATAGAAAATAATGTGCATAGTCCTATTAATAAATGTGATAATGTATCTAAATTGATAATGTAAATTCGATGAATAGTTAATCTTTATCTATTCGTACTACGGGAGAAATGAAGATAATGGTTTCCTATTTATTGAGTGTTAGGGTGGAAAGAGTGATTGAGATTCTTAAGGGGAGCTTTCTATAAGGATATAGAAAGTAAATACATTCACAAGAAGGGAGCTCAATATGGAAAAATTGCTAATTGAAGGCGGAAGAGCTTTAAATGGAACAATTCGAGTGAGTGGTGCAAAGAACAGCGCCGTTGCACTAATTCCAGCGACAATTTTAGCAGATACTCCAGTAACTATTGGTGGTGTCCCTAATATTTCGGACGTGAAAATGTTAGGAGACTTGCTAGAGGAAATTGGAGGAAGAGTAGCTTATGGACAGGAGGAAGAGATGATAGTCGATCCTTCTAACATGGTTGCAATGCCTTTACCGAATGGAAAAGTGAAAAAATTGCGTGCTTCTTATTATTTAATGGGTGCGATGCTTGGCCGTTTTAAAAAAGCTGTTATTGGGCTTCCAGGTGGATGTCATTTAGGACCGAGGCCTATTGATCAGCATATTAAAGGATTTGAAGCGTTAGGTGCACATGTTACGAATGAACAGGGTGCGATTTATTTAAGAGCAGATGAATTGCGCGGGGCACGTATTTATTTAGATGTTGTTAGTGTAGGAGCTACAATTAATATTATGCTAGCAGCTGTGCGAGCGAAAGGTAGAACTGTTATTGAAAACGCAGCGAAAGAACCAGAGATTATTGATGTAGCTACATTGTTAACAAGCATGGGTGCACGCATTAAAGGTGCGGGCACAGATGTAATCCGAATTGATGGTGTGGATTCACTGCACGGTTGTCACCATACGATCATTCCGGATCGTATTGAAGCGGGTACGTATATGATTTTAGGAGCTGCATCAGGAGGAGAAATAACGGTTGATAATGTGATTCCTCAGCATTTAGAGTCAGTTACAGCGAAGTTAAGAGAAGCTGGTGTCCAAGTTGAAACGAACGATGACCAAATTACAGTGAACGGTAATAGAAGGTTAAAAGTAGTTGATATAAAAACGCTTGTATATCCAGGATTCCCAACAGATTTACAACAACCATTTACAACGCTTTTAACAAAGGCGCACGGAACGGGTGTTGTAACGGATACGATTTACGGCGCACGCTTTAAACACATTGATGAATTACGTCGTATGAACGCACAAATTAAAGTGGAAGGTCGTTCGGCAATTGTAACTGGTCCTGTTTTATTACAAGGTGCAAAAGTGAAAGCGAGTGATTTGCGAGCTGGAGCGGCCCTTGTTATTGCAGGGTTAATGGCGGATGGAATTACAGAAGTAACCGGACTTGAGCATATTGATCGAGGTTATGAAAATATAGTAGACAAGCTTAAAGGTCTTGGCGCAAACATTTGGCGAGAACAAATGACAAGTCAAGAAATTGAAGAGATGAAGAACGCATAAGTGATACTTCCGCAAGGGGGAAGCGAAGCATCACTACTTGCGGAAGTATACTTTGTAGAGAAACACGGTTCACAAAATACGGCAGAAATATAAAGACTTAAAGGAGAGGGATTATCGTGGAAAGAAGTTTATCTATGGAGTTAGTACGTGTAACAGAGGCTGCAGCATTATCATCAGCGCGTTGGATGGGGCGCGGGAAAAAGGATGAGGCAGACGGTGCAGCAACATCAGCTATGCGTGATGTATTTGATACAATCCCGATGAAAGGTACAGTTGTAATTGGTGAAGGCGAGATGGACGAAGCACCAATGCTGTATATCGGAGAGAAATTAGGTACAGGATATGGACCACGTGTAGACGTTGCGGTTGATCCTTTAGAAGGGACAAACATCGTAGCAGCTGGTGGATGGAATGCTCTTGCTGTTATTGCAATTGCAGATCATGGTAATTTGTTACATGCTCCTGACATGTACATGGATAAAATCGCGGTTGGCCCAGAAGCGGTTGGGGCGGTCGATATTGATGCGCCTATTATCGATAACTTACGTGCGGTTGCGAAAGCGAAAAATAAAGATATTGAAGATGTTGTAGCGACAGTTTTAAACCGTCCACGTCATCAAGCGATTATCGAAGAAATTCGTAAAGCTGGTGCTCGTATTAAATTAATTAACGATGGAGATGTGGCTGGAGCAATTAACACCGCATTTGATCGCACAGGTGTAGATATTTTATTCGGCTCTGGTGGAGCACCTGAGGGTGTATTAGCAGCAGTTGCATTAAAATGTTTAGGTGGAGAAATTCATGGAAAGCTTCTGCCTCAAAATGAAGCTGAATTAGCTCGCTGTAAAAAAATGGGTATTGAAGATATAAATCGTATCCTTCGCATGGAAGACTTAGTAAAAGGTGACGATGCAATCTTTGCGGCAACAGGCGTAACAGACGGAGAACTATTACGCGGCGTTCAATTTAAAGGTAGCGTAGGAACAACACAATCCCTTGTTATGCGTGCAAAATCAGGCACAGTACGCTTCGTAGACGGACGTCATAGCTTGAATAAAAAACCAAACTTGGTTATTAAGTAAAAAGCGTAAGCAGCTCGTTCAGAATGGGAGGGGCATTGTAGCTCCTGACCATTCTAGCTACTGGAACTAGGTTAAATAAAAGCGAAGACAAATTTTCTTGTCTTCGCTTCTTGTATTTGTGTTTCAACGTATTGATTAAAACTAGATAAAAGGGTTACAATAGTGAATATTACCCTACTTGAACTTATTGCCTTTCATTATTAATTATTTGCCTTCCGTATTTTTTCCCTTTACCCATGTGAAAAGAGAATAACGTTAAAGTGTGGTGTCTGAATGAATTTGTCAATTGCAGCATTAGAAAACATGAAATTAAAAGAGTTATACGAGCTTGCGAAAGAATTTAAGATTTCGTATTATAGCAAATTAACGAAAAAAGAGTTAATCTTCGCTATCCTAAAAGCTCGAGCAGAAAAAGAAGGTTTCTTCTTCATGGAAGGCGTATTAGAAATTATTCAATCAGAAGGATTTGGATTCCTACGTCCTATCAACTATTCTCCAAGCTCAGAAGATATTTATATCTCAGCTTCGCAAATTCGTCGTTTCGATTTACGTAATGGAGACAAGGTTTCTGGTAAAGTACGACCTCCGAAAGAAAATGAACGCTATTTTGGATTATTACAAGTTGAAGCTGTAAACGGAGATGATCCAGAGTCAGCAAAAGAGCGTGTGCATTTCCCTGCATTAACACCATTATACCCAGATCGCCAAATGAAATTGGAAACGGAACCGAAAAAGTTACCGACACGCATCATGGATTTAATCGCACCAGTTGGATTTGGACAACGTGGTTTAATTGTCGCGCCTCCAAAGGCTGGTAAAACAAGTCTATTAAAAGAAATCGCACACAGTGTTACAACAAATCACCCGGAAGCTGAATTAATTGTACTTTTAATTGATGAGCGTCCAGAGGAAGTAACAGACATCGAACGTTCTGTTAAAGGAGATGTTGTAAGCTCTACTTTTGATGAAGTGCCAGAAAATCATATTAAAGTAGCGGAACTTGTGTTAGAACGTGCAATGCGTCTTGTAGAGCACAAAAAAGATGTTATCATTTTAATGGATAGTATTACCCGTTTAGCGCGAGCTTACAACCTTGTTATTCCGCCAAGTGGTAGAACATTATCGGGTGGTATCGACCCAGCTGCCTTCCATAGACCGAAGCGTTTCTTTGGAGCTGCACGTAATATTGAAGAAGGCGGTAGCTTAACGATTTTAGCAACAGCGCTTGTTGATACAGGATCTCGTATGGACGATGTAATTTACGAAGAATTTAAAGGAACTGGAAATATGGAACTTCACTTAGATCGTTCATTAGCTGAGCGTCGTATCTTCCCGGCAATTGATATTCGCCGTTCTGGTACACGTAAAGAAGATCTATTAATTCCGAAAGAACATTTAGACAAGCTATGGGGTATTCGTAAAACAATGCGTGATACACCAGACTTTGTCGAAGGTTTCTTACGTAAACTTCGTCAAACAAAGACAAATGAAGAATTTTTACAAAACATTGTTGCAGACTCAAAAAGATATGTAACAACTAAGTAAAGGGAAAAGATTGGGACTCGCTTATTTTGTGGTAAGCGAGTTTTTTATGTTTTTTTAAGGGAATATTAGAGAGAGCAATATATGGGGGAATTTTGTTTTTTGAGATGAAAATCATATTTGGGTCGAGAGTTTGAAGTGTCCTGGATTCTGAACGAGCCGCTTGTGCTTTTAATTCGATCCAGCTTCAGCGGCTAGAATGGTCGGTGGCTTCGCGTCTTCCTACGAAGCAAAAAGCGCTTCTACGTCAGAAGCTCCATCCCCCTCCCATTCTGAGCGAGCCGTTTGCGCTTTTAATTATATCCAGCTTCAGCGGCTAGAATGGTCGGTGGCTTCACTTCTTCCTACGAGGCAAAAAGCGCCTCTACGTCAGAAGCTCCATCCCCCTCCCATTCTGAGCGAGCCGTTTGCGCTTTTAATTATATCCAGCTCCAGCGGCT
>NZ_JAEHBQ010000037.1:0-32226 GCF_016483555.1 Bacillus cereus group sp. N14 | reverse complement strand
TTCAAGTAAGAAGTAATAGCCATGATAAGGCTATGTAGTTTCAAGTAAGAAGTAATAGCCAAGATAAGGCTATACAGTTTCAAATAAGAGCTTATAGCCAAGATAAGGCTATGTAGTTTTAAATAAGAAGCAGTTTTATATAAGTAAAGACAAGTAAAGAGGATTTAAATGATCCAAAATAAAAACCAACAATTGTGCGGATTATTCAGATAACATTTCGCCTTAGAGGTTATGTGGTTTTTCATCTAAATGGGAAAAATAAACGTATTTTGATTCAGTCAATCGTTTAAAGTGAACTTCCATCAGTGGGAGTCTTATAACCTAGGAATTGTGGGATGAAAAAAATGGACTAAGAATTTAATCTTAGTCCATTTCTTATTTTATATCCATTTTGTATGGAATGTACCTTCTTTATCTACTCGTTTATACGTATGCGCTCCAAAATAATCGCGCTGCGCTTGTAACAAGTTTGCAGGTAGTTTGGCAGTACGATAGCTGTCATAATAAGAAATTGCTGCTGAAAATGCAGGTATCGGAATGCCCTGTTGTACCGCCATTGAGATAATTTGGCGTAATCCGCCTTGATATGACTCTACAATCTCTTTAAAGTATGGATCAAGTAAAAGGTTCGGTAGATCAGTGTTTGTCTCATAAGCCTCTTTAATGTTCTGTAAAAAGGCAGCACGGATAATACATCCGCCTCTCCAAAGCATAGAAATGCTGCCAAAATCAAGGTTCCAATCATATTCCTCAGAAGCTGCCTTCAATTGCGTGAATCCTTGTGCATAAGAACAAATTTTACTCATATATAAAGCTTGGCGCACTGCTTCGATTAATTCAGCTTTTTCAACTCCAATTGCTGTTTTATCTTTAGGGCCAGATAAAACTTTGCTTGCGTTCACACGCTCTTCTTTTAAAGCAGAAATGCAACGTGCAAATACAGATTCCGTGATAATAGGGAGAGAGATACCTAAATCAAGTGCGCTTTGGCTTGTCCATTTCCCTGTACCCTTTTGTCCTGCAGTATCAAGAATAACATCCACTAATGGCTTACCAGTTTCTTCATCTTTCTTCTTGAAGATATCGGCTGTAATCTCGATTAGATAGCTATTCAGTTCACCTTTATTCCATTCAGCAAATATTTCATGGAATTCTTCTGCAGTCAAATCAAGTGTTTGTTTCAAGAAGAAATATGCTTCACAAATTAATTGCATATCGCCATACTCAATACCGTTGTGAACCATCTTTACATAGTGGCCTGCCCCATTAGGTCCGATATAAGAACAGCAAGGCTCGTTATTCACTTTTGCAGAGATGTTTTCAAGCATATCCTTTACTTTTTCGTATGCATCCTTCTGTCCACCTGGCATAATAGATGGTCCCTTCAATGCACCCTCTTCGCCGCCTGACACACCTGCTCCGATGAAATTGATTCCTTCTTCGGCAAGACGTTTGTTACGGCGAATTGTATCGACAAAGTATGTATTACCACCGTCAATTAAAATATCACCTTTATCGAGGTGAGGGACTAGAGAATCAATCGCCTTATCTGTAATTTCCCCCGCATTAACCATTAATAAAATCTTTCTAGGTGATTCAAGTGAGTTAACAAACTCTTCAACTATATGAGTACCAACTAAGTTTTTACCATGGTTTTCCTCAATGATTTCATCAACTTTTTCCTTTGAAATATCATATAGGGCAACAGAATACCCTTTGCTCTCAAAGTTAAGTGCGAGGCTTTTTCCCATAACGCCCACACCAACAACTCCAATTTGTAACTTTTCCATATTCCATCGTTCCTTTCCATGTATGTTACTCTGTATTATAGTATATATACCTAAAATATCACTTTAATCAAATAATCAATCTTTTTCATTTCAATAGGCTCCGCCAGTATTCGTACATAAGGTTATAGGGACACGGCACATCACTATCAAGTTAAAAAATAAAGAGAAATTGTCATCCTTATTAATCAATCATGAAAAATAACCGGTTAATTATGAAAAATCACATTAAACAGCTTCCGTATCCCTTTTACTGTTAAGAAAGATCTATACAAATAAACTTAGTAATAAGGTAAACCCTAATCCGGCTACAGAAACGATAGTCTCAAGTAAAGTCCATGTTGCAAATGTTTCTTTCATGCTTAAACCAAAGTACTCTTTGAACATCCAGAAACCAGCATCGTTCACATGTGAAGCAATTAAACTACCAGCCCCTGTTGCAAGGACAACTAAAGCAAGGTTAACATCAGATTGACCTAACATCGGAATCACTAAACCGACAGTTGTTAATGCAGCAACCGTAGCAGACCCCAATGAAATACGTAAGATGGCAGCGATAATCCATGCGAGCAAGATCGGTGATAATGAAGTTCCTTGGAATAATTCGGCTACATAGTTACCAACGCCGCCATCAATTAATACTTGTTTGAAAGCTCCGCCTCCACCAATAATTAAGAGCATCATCCCAATATTCGAGATCGCTGTTGTACAAGATTCCATCACGTTTTTGATTGGAATATTTCTTGCCAATCCCATTGTATAGATCGCAACTAGTAAGGATATCAACATGGCAGTATCCGCATTCCCAATAAACTCGATCGTTGCTAGTAAACTATTATCTTTAAATCCCATTGTTTTTTGCAGCAAAGTAATAATTGTAGCGACTGCCATTAAAAGAACAGGCAGTAAAGCGGTAAAAACACTGATTCCAAAGCCAGGAGTTTCTTCAAGTTTAAATACTTTCTGCTCACCTAATGATTGGATATTACCGGTTTTTGTGAACGCCTCAGGTACTAGTTTTTTTGCAAGTTTAGTAAATACAGGTCCAGCTAACACAACAGTTGGAACCGCTATCATAAAACCGTAAAGTAATACTTCACCGATGTTTGCATGCAATTCACCAGCGATAGCAGTTGGTCCTGGGTGTGGTGGTAAAAATCCGTGTGTTACAGATAAAGCAGCTGCCATCGAAATACCGAGATATAAGATAGATACTTTTAATTCTCTTGAAATTGCAAATACAATCGGAATTAATAATACTAATCCTACTTCAAAAAATAATGCAATCCCGATAATAAATGAGGCAGTCACAACAGCCCATTGAATGTTCTTTTCACCAAACTTTTTCACAAGGGTCATGGCAATGCGTTGTGCGCCCCCAGAATCTGAAAGCAACTTACCTAACATCGCACCAAGTCCAAAAACGAGTGCTAAATGACCAAGTGTTCCGCCTAATCCTGCTTCAATGGTTTTAAAAATCTTTTCTGGTGGCATTCCAAGTGCTAAAGCAACCCCGACGGATACAATGATTAATGAAATAAAGGTATTTAATTTAAAGCGCATAATCAGTAAAAGTAATGCTAAAATCCCAATTGCTACAATGACTAATGGCATCGTAGTTCCCCCCTAATCTTAGCTGTATTTGTATTTATCCCGCTATTCGTGGGAAGTAAGGCCCCCCACCTCGAGATTTAGATAGAAGTGAGGCGTGGGGAATTACTCATGAAAGTTTTACTTTATTAAATTTCTTTGATAATTTGCAATTCGTGTATAATCGTCTTCTAGCGCCCTTGATAGGTTAATAAATATCGGCAGTAATTGTCTGTATTCTTTTGTTGCTTCTTCTTTCGGTGTATGTTTGTAAGTACTGCCAACCATTTCGGAAACGATTTCAAAAGAATCAATTTTTCCTGTGGCATAGAGACCTAATATACATGCACCTAGACAAGAGCTTTCGTAGCTCTTTGGAACAACGACTTCAGATGCGAAAATATCGGACATCATCTGTCGCCAAACGTCAGACCTTGCGAAGCCGCCTGTTGCTTGAATACGAGTTACAGGACCATCCATGCATTCGGTTAATGCTAAAAATACAGTGTATAAATTATATATAACGCCTTCTAAAGCTGCACGAATCATATGTTCCTTCTTATGTGACATCGTTAAACCGAAGAAGGAGCCACGTACATCTGGATTCCATAATGGTGCACGTTCCCCTGCGAGGTATGGATGGAATAATAATCCGTCTGCACCAGGTCTCACGCGTTCAGCTATTTTAGTTAATACATCGTATGGATCAATTCCTAGTCTTTTCGCAGTTTCTACTTCTGATGAAGCAAGTTCATCACGAATCCAGCGAAGGACCATTCCTCCATTGTTTACCGGTCCACCAATTACCCAATGCTTTTCTGTTAAGGCATAACAAAATATTCTTCCTTTTTTATCTGTTTGTGGTTTATCAATGATGGTCCGAATAGCACCACTGGTTCCAATTGTGACAGCAATCTCCCCTTTCCGAATTGCATTCACACCTAGATTAGAAAGCACACCATCACTGGCACCAATGACAAACGGTGTTTGGGAATCGATACCAATCTTTTGGGCTAAATCTGGATTGCAGTTGCTAAATATTTGGGTGGTTGGTACGAGTTTAGATAATTGAGTTGGTGTTATACCAGCAATTTTTAAAGCTTCCCCATCCCAATCTAGTTTTTTTAAGTTCATCATACCCATGCATGAGGCGATGGAATGATCAACAACATATTGATCAAAGAATTGTTTGAAGATATATTCTTTGATTCCAATATATTTCTTCGTTCTAATAGCAATTTCTGGATGATCATTCACAATCCATGTAATTTTACTTAATGGTGACATTGGGTGAATAGGTGTTCCTGTTCGTCTATAAACTTCATGGCCATTCAGTTCATCTTTGATTTTATGTGCCCATGCCTCACTGCGATTATCTGCCCAAGTAATACAAGGTGTCAGCGGCTGATCATTTTCATCCATGGCAATGACACTATGCATAGCACTGCTAAATGAAATAAACGATGGTTTTTTATCTGAATGCTGTTTCGTTATATTTGATATCGCTTGTAAAACAGCTTGGAAAATCTCTTCTGGATCTTGTTCCGCTGTGGATATATCCGGTGTGCGAAGTGGATAACCAATATTCTCGGTTTGGATGACTTCGCCTTTTTCAGTAAATAAAACTGCTTTCGTACTTGTTGTACCGATATCTATACCTAACATATAGTTACTCATGTCCTTGCTCAACTCCTTTAGATAACATTTGTTGTGACATCCAGAGGTCTTCGACTTTTCCTTGCACATCATCAAAGTTTTGATGTAAGGCCTCAATCATGAGGGCTCGATCTTTTGATTGGATTGCTTTTATATAAAGCTCATGATTTTTAATAATCCGTTCAAAGTCTTCGTATTTTTCCTTGAAACGAGTACGCATTGATAAAAGGATTAAGCTTTCCATAACAGGCTTTAAATTATTCCAAATCATCAGGATGTAGGAATGCTCAATGGTTCGAATAATCGTTTCATGGAATAAGAGATCTTGATAAGAAAATTCATCAGAATCATGATATTTAATGGCGATTTTCATCATTTCCATTATTTTATTTAGTTCTCTTACTAAATCATTTGTGTCCATCTTTCCAAGTCGCTCAAAGATAAACGTTTCTATAAGTAAACGAACATCATATATTTCTTCGATTTCTTTCTCGGTTAAACCAATGACAACTGCGCCCATTCTTTCTAAGCGAATAATATTTTCAGAAGCTAGTAATTTTAATGCTTCACGAACGGGTGACCGACTTACAGAAAAATCGGCAGCTATTTTATTTTCTGACAGGATGGTACCGCTTTCAATTACACCTGCAATAATGCGCATTCTCAATTCGCTCGCAACACGATCACCTGTAGAAGCTTTTGAAAGCCATTTTTCAGGATAAAGAAATTCCATTGATTTCGTCATAAATCCACCTCGTGTTAATCAAGTATACTTGTATACAAGTATTATAACTCGGATTTTTAATTATGCAAGCGCTTTTATTGTTTGCTTTGGTTCTATTAGAGGAAAGCCCATAATTATTAAGCTAACAAATCAAGTCACCCCAAAACTATTATTGTTGATAAAGAAGATTTAGGGAATGGAAAACTGAAGAATACGATATCCAAGGACTTACAACAGCATATTTACTACATGGGTTTACAACTTTATGAATCAAAAATATAGATGTTAAAAGTGTAACTATAACTGAATTTGAGCATTAAAAACTTTTAAAAATTGAAATTGTATTGTAAAGTAATGATTTTACAAATAGAAGCAGTTTTATATAATTAAAGACAAGTAAAGAGAAATTAAATAATCCACAATAGAACGCGTAAAAATCAATAATTGTGTGGATTATTCAGATAACATTTCAACTTAAAGGTTATGTAGCCATCATATAGCTATGGCGTTTCATAGTGTTAGGATTTAAGTTATATTGGTTAATAACATTGTTAGGAGGTACTTAAATATGGAGAAAGTAATAGCATTGTTTAGTGACGCCCTCCTACTTGCTGCTCCAATCTATGAAGAAAATAAGCAGCTATGGGCCAAATGGCAAAAATATTATAACGAAGTTCAAGAGAATCACGATAAATTAGTAACTTCAGCTAATATATCCCCTTCCTTCTCAACGCTTGTTTCTTGGCTGGGGCAGAAACAAGAACAAGGAATATCGTTGTTGCACATTTACGCGAATTTAGATAAATATAAAATTGAGATTCAAAATGTATTAGATAAAATCATTGAACAAGAGTTTGGAGAAAAGTTTGAAGCAGTTGAAGCAACTCAAATTTCAAATCCTGAACATGGTCATATAAAAGAGCATATAGCAGATATACCTGACGAATATTATCCTGTATCAAATGACGCGATGTACTATCAATTACGTGATGGAATAGCAAAAAATCAGTTTGAAGAAGATGAAGCAGCAGCAAAATCGGTACTGCCATTAGAAACAAAAAATTCAAGCGGAGTTGCACAACTATCTTCACATAAGGATGAGGATTTGAGATTAGTGAATACAAACGAAGCAGAAAGATGGTCTATATTGGTTGATGGAGTAATTAGTAATATGGATGATCTTACAGCAGACTGTTTGGATACCATTACAATACAATGGTTAAATCAAGCTAAATCTCCAGATGAATTCATAGATTTTAGCTATGAAAATGTATTAGAATTATGTAATATGCCAAAAGCATCAGCAAACGGTGTAGAGTATTATCGTGCAGAAGATAAGATAAAGGTAGCGCAACGTATTGCAGCGTTAGCAAGCATCTTTATTTATTTGAATGATGATAATGAAGTTGTAGTATTGAACGATCAAGCTGAAACTGGGGAACAATTTGAGGTAAAACGTGAAGTAATCAAAAGACTATTCGTACTGGACTCTGTAGTGTTATGGAGAGATAAGAATACTAATGAATATATGGGGATAGAATCTTGTAAGATTAAACCAGGTAGTTTCTTATCAGGCTATTTGTATGGATCTAATAGCACAACTGCTTTATTATCGAAAAAAGCATTAGAGTATAATAGCTATAGACACAAGTTTCATAAACGTTTAATACGTTATTTATCCTGGCAGTGGCGAATCCGTCAACAATACAGTACTTTAAAAAGACCATACTCCATTGGTGGGGAAAAAGGTCTACTATCTGTAATGGGTATTACAACTACAAAGGGTCGCCCAACTCGAATTCGTGAACAACTAGAAAGTGTTTTAATTGATTTAGAAAAAGAATGTGTCATTTCACATTGGGCGTATGCAGAGGAATTGGATGAAACAAGGATAGGAGAACGTAATTGGTTTAAGAATTACTACTCCAAATTAGGAATCATTATCTTACCACCAAAAGAATTGATGGATAATATAGATAGTATGGTAAAGAAAAAAGTAATAGGTATGCAAGAGAAGCAGGAGGACCATTATATTGCAGAGACAGTAAAACAAACTCCTCAAGGATCAGAAGATGTGATACGAGAAAAAATTATGTATCAGCATATGCATCAAAATAAAACAATGCGTGAGGTAGCAGATGAAATAGGCTTATCCCCTGCTACACTATCAAGATTCTGTAATAACAAAATGAAGCGTATTTCAAAAAGTGTTAATGAAAAGCTAAACAAGTGGTATGAAAGACAAATGATTATAGAGTCTATGTAAAAAGAAGCAGCTACCTTTAACTGGAGAGGTACCTGCTTCTTTTTAGTTTGTTCATATTCTGCTTTTGCTTTGAAGTAAACTTTGTTCACAATATGTTTCACTAATTATTCTCAAGAACGTCGTGTAACCTCTCAGCAAACTCTTTATAATGCACTGTGTTGTATCCCGTATGGTGTCCGGGAAACTCAGCAAACTCTGTTCCGAGTTGTTTTGCTAAGTTGACTGCGCAATGGTAAGGAAAAAATTCTTGTGAAAAACTTCCGCCGGCTGGAAGTAC
The DNA here is from genome assembly GCF_016483555.1 of Bacillus cereus group sp. N14. Lineage (NCBI taxonomy): Bacteria > Bacillati > Bacillota > Bacilli > Caryophanales > Bacillaceae > Bacillus > Bacillus cereus group sp. N14. The sequence goes on along the minus strand of NZ_JAEHBQ010000037.1, from coordinate 23,926 downwards.
TTGTATCAATACAGATTTTAATGGAGTCTTTAATGCATCGATATTTAAAGTATAGTTGAGAATTCCTGGGATTTCATACTCAGTGAAATACGTCGAATTATCGAGTAGCCGCTTTGTTAGTACATCTTTCGATAATCTGAAATTGGTATCATCAATATTTGACAATAACTTCATAACCTCACTTCGATGATTTTTCTTAAGGTCTTCCATGAATTTTATAGCTTGATTCAACTCATTTTCAGTTAAAAGTTGTAATAAAACTGGTTCGTGTGAGATTAGTAACTGTATCTGCTCAGGATGGCGTATGCACAGATCAAGTCCGATGACAGCGCCAGAACTACTTCCGAATACATAAGCTGGTTCATCGGTCAGATTGGCTAGCAGTCGGTGAGCGTCTTCACTATGTGTGTTCACATGATAATCCTCAGTCTTATTCGCGAGGTTGCTACGGGAATGACCACGACGATCGTAAGTAACAACTGTATACCAATTAGCAAGATGGTCGGCGATACTATGGAACTTGTCGGCATCACCACCCCCACCATGGATCAAAAGAAGGATTGGACCTGAGCCACGCACCTCATAGTAGATGCTCGCTCCATGTACTTGCAATTTTCCGGTTTTTACTATACCCATTTGTACATTCTTCCTTTCTTCTGTCATCTCCCTTAACATTACATGATTGGCGAATGACATAAAATGCAGGAAATGACTAAGAAACAAATTCGCCATATGAAAAAGTAATTAGCATCATTTCACCGGTGCTTCCTTTTTATTTAAAGTAGACAATTTTTGGTCGTTTCAATGGAGAGGTGATTTCATCAGCTATTTGATTAATAGTTCTACAGTTTTTAGATTCTACTTTAATAGAAACGTTGCTTTCATCAATCAGCTTTCTTGTTCTAGAGCGTGTACCCGTCTCTGATGAAAGGTTTAGGAATACATATTGTTTATCCTTTTAGCTATAAAAACACCTATTTAGATAGAACCATATCCTATGGAATAATACGGTATAACTGTATTCAAAACGGTACGACTTTATTTTAATTCCATATCTGCCTGTATTAATTCATAAACGTGCTAGTTTGCTCGGTGGATATCATGTGTACTTTTGCACATAATAAGATTGACAAATGTTAAAGTCAGGAGGGTTTGTATGCAACATAATAAAAAAGATATAGAAAAGTCTAATTCTATTATGAAACCAAATTTTGCAGAAACTGATCCGCAAAAAGTGAAACAAGAAATTCAAAATGATGTAAGAATAGGCCAAGGAGCAATGACTTCCCGAGAAGCAGGTGCAATGCGGGATTAAGAAACCACTCCTTACTGTTTTTTATTTAGTGAAAGTTTTAAACATAAACAGTAAGGAGATAATCCCTTATCTGCTTTTGTTTCTTAATAAATCGTTTTTACTTTCATATAAAGTGTAAAATGACAATAACGTTATTTAATTTTAATATCTAAAACACGTATAACCCCTTTCTGACTTTAAGAAGGGGTTAAAATAAAGTCTTTTAATTTTTGATGTGAAATACTTTACTACACTTAAAAATACAACAATAAAGTTGTTTAAATCTAAGTGTTATTGTACAAACGTGCTCTATTCTAAAATAGTCCTTTACTATTACCTCGTGAAACCCTTTTCACTTTTCTTGTTCTTTTCGTCTCCAGAGTAGTAGCAGAATTTCGAACAGTTGGGGTAAGCATAACATAATTCGAGATAGCTGCCACTGCATAAATAATCGCTATCCTCCACAGTGCAACTTACCAAGCCTCGGTGAACTGTGAAGTTACGTTTTTCTAGTCGAACCCAGAACATCTAAATAATGTTGATTATACATAATCCCTAAGATGTTCCCAAAGGGATCGACCACGGAAGCAGTAATAAACCCCTTGCCGCGCTCTGTGGGTGCCTCGTATTCTTTCGCTCCCATAGACAGCAGATTTTTGAAAGTTGCTGTTACATTATCGACGTGCCAGTACACTACAGCACCGGCCGGTCCGGTCGCTGAACCATCGGGCGCATAGCGGCTATCAATCAGCCCCAGCTCGTGCTGGTAATCGCCAAGGCGAAACTCGGTATATCCTGGACGTTCAAAGTAAGGTTCGATGCCCAACAGCTCGGCGTACCACTTCTTTGCCGCTGCTAGGTCATCCGTCCAAAAACTGACTGTGGTTAATCCTCGTAATGTCTGTGTGTCACTCATAATCGATTTCCTCCTTAATGTTGAGTAGTACGTCCCGATGCTATACTACATAACAGCTTCTGAATTAACTTCGATTTACTTATGAATAGTCCTTTTTATTATTCAAGAAAATGACCCTTTAACCGAATAAAATGAATGACATTTTTAAACACCTTTATTGTAGATGTAACAATTTTATTTGTAATTAAACAATTGTATTATTATTTAACATAAAGTTTATTTCACGTAAGTATCCCCATTAGAAATAATCTATATTTTGTTTGACTTTTTTAAAAAGAAGTTTAACTTGCCGTGATATAAGGAATTCCAAGATTGTCTATTGTAGTTATCATCATTAATTAATATGTTATTATCAAGCTCCACTAATTTGTTCTTCAAATCATGAAAAGTGTTTATTAGATCACAATCTTTGTAGTACTCCTGCTCTATTAGTTGAACCAAATACTTTTTAAAATAATTGAAGCAGCAATACATTTTCTCTATAGAAGAATTGACAAAATATCTTTCTACTCTTTCCGTAATTTCATGTTCTAGCTCATATATTTCTCCTGTAGGCTGGTAGATAGTAATTAGATTACCTGAGTCCATATTGCTACCAATAACAAGGTATCGTTTAAACTTCTTTAAACTTGCTAAAAACGCTTCTGTATATTCTTTATCCAATATCGATAAAGAAAAATCATTTTGTTTTGTCCATTCCACTACATCTAAAAGAAAACCATTTGAATAGGTGTAAAATTCTACATTGAGACATTCGAATTCATTTCCTTTAATTTGATGATTAAGTAAAAAGTGCATACTATCCATGGGCAAATTTAATTTGGCAATCTCCACTGTCATTCCTCCAACCCTTATTATGTAATCCATTTTCTGGTTCTTCACAAACTTAATTAAATTTTAGCATAAAGAAATGGTCTCCTTGGGGGAAGTTACATATGAAATAATAAAAAGGTATGAGTTTACGACCCACACCTTTTTACTAGTAGAAATATTCGTTATATGCTTAATGTATCAATCATGATTAATGTCACCTTCGATATATTGACTGAGTTTATCCTTAATTGCCGCACTTTCTGGAGTTACTTCTGCTACTTTACGATTGTGAAGACGAGAGCCCCCTTCCATTTCATCTAAAGGAAATGTATTTTCTTCTTCTTGAGGAACAGTGGCAGCCATTTGTTGTAACCATTGCATTGTTAAGTTAGATGTTGTATTTTTACCATTGATTTCTGCAGTTCGTTGAATTTCCTGTTCCTGCTGATTATGGGTAACAGTTGATGTGTAAGCAGGTTCTCTATATTGTGGTGTATGCTTCGCCCTTGGCACTTCTATTGGAGTTTCAGTAATAACTGATGCTTTTTTGTTAAGTTCAATAGGTTCTCTATGTTTACTTGTATTTGGTACATTTTCTTTATGAACATCGATTACTTCATTAATTTTTGCCGGTTCTTTTTTATTAGAAGTAGCAATTGGTGCTGTAATGCTTTCCTCTTCTAGTTTAGGAGCAGAATTTCTTGAGTAATCTTGCACAGACTGACTATTTGTTAACTCTCCTTCATTGTCAGTATCATCTTCATTAGTATAAAAATCGTAAGTATCAGGATTTAACGTTTGTAACCAGCCTTCTATTGCAGTAGGTGCTGTTTTAGGTGCACTCAATTCCTCAATTACAGCTCCTTCACTATCAACATTTGTATCTGTGACATAATCATTATATTTAATTTCCACATTCAATGACTCTTCACGAATTTTTAACCAATAAGCAGCTGCTTCTGCATCAACTTCAATCTTAGCTGTTTTAAACTCAGAGGCAGGAACAAAGTTAGCATTTACTTGTATTCCTCCTTGTGGAGCATTATCTTTTACGATTTTAGCGGCACACTGGAATGCTTTTTGAATTAAGATATCATTTTCAGAAAGAATGGGTACCTCTAGTTTGGAATAAGAGTAGGATGTTCTACGTGTACTTTGAGTTTTCGTTTCTGCTGTTACCATATCAATTTCTTGATCACCTTCACGTGCTTCATAAATTGTTTTCGTACCCATTAGCTTACTAAACAATTTAGCATCTTCATTTGTAACATCACCATAAACAAGTTTATTACGAAATGTTCCTAACAGGATATCCATGAATCTTGGGCCATGTTCAATTGCTAATTGACTAATTGTTTGTGCAATAACAATTAAAGGTGCTTTATATTTACGTGATTGAGCAGGAAAACTTTTAAATGCTTTATAAATATAATCCGCAAACTCATCGACTAAAACGGGATGGTAAGGAGATACGTTAGGCTTACGACGAAAAACAGCATTCTGTACGGCATATAAACACAATTTACCGAATACATCAGATAGATCAGAAAGTTCCCCTTTTGCTGTATTGACTAACAGAATACCTCCAAATTCCAAATGCTTCTCAAAATCGAAATCCGACGGACCGCATAAAACACGACGGAGCAGAGGTTGAGCAGAAATATCATTTAATGTGTTTCGTAATCCACGAACAAAGGTTGCTTGTTTATCAATAATCTTTGGTTGACCATAGTATTTCCCTTCAGTATGATAAACAACTTCCCCTCCCCCACGGCCACCAGAAATTTCAGGAACATAATTTAAATCAAACCATTCATCTGCTTGTTTCATTATGCGGAAATGGTTTCGTTCATCCCTATCTGGAATGGATTCAATATCATTCGGAAGTCGTTCTTTTAATTTGAGATGCATCTCAAACACGAGATTAGCATCATTATACATATCAATTAAATGCTCAAATCTAGCTTCAAAGTTAGAATCATGGAGTTTTAACAAATAAATATGTTGTTTAAGATGAGAACGCTCAGATTGAACGAAGAACGGATTCCCTGCTCCATTATCAGAGAGACCCGTTAATACTGAACATAACATCTCAGCAACTTTATCGACTGGACCACGTACAAAATTTATTGAAGGGGTATCAGGATTTGTTGGATCTAAATAGAAAATAACACTTTCGGGAATTCTGTGTGCTAATACCAAGTTATATACTTTTTCGCAGAAGTCATTAGATGGCTCGATAACTGTAAGACCATTAACTTGCGTTCCTTTTACATCCTCTGAATGATAATCTTTTCTTGCATATAAGGTTTTAAAGTTATTAATCATTGAAGCCATATAGTCAAGAATTTGATTGGCAATTGGCAAACCTAGTGCAGCTGATTTACCTGTACCAATGTTACCGATGATCATAATATTAAGCGTTAGAGACTTGCCCTGTATAACTGCCATTTCCCGTGTCGCACTATTAGGACCAAGAAAGATATCAGGGTCTGGCAATTTTGATGGATTTTTTTCAGTGAAAAACTTGTGTAATGAAGTAGCAAGTTTTCGTTGACGATCATCATTCAAAAAGGAAAGCATCCAACCAGGTATTTTAAATACGTATTCCCATTTTCCGAATTCATCTAAAAGCTCTTTTTTATGTTCGTAAAAAATCTTAAAGAGCCATAAGAGTACGAGAATAATAATAATTACAGGTATAGCAAATACAAGGTGCATGATATTACTAAAATTTGAAAGTATAGTATCCTCTAATCCTTTGTCATTTAGTGAAACTTCTCCAGCTTTCGAATGTAAGAATGGAATAAATATCTTAGCTAATGGAACACTAAACGCCCATAAGTACTGGGCAACTATACCAATTAACATCATCGAAAAAATAAACCATCTACGCTTTATCTCCTGATAGGTCTTAACTTTGGTTGATAGTTGCCAAGTATAAATTAAAATCCAAAAGCTAAAAAAGGTTTCAATGTAATAATTAGTTTCAAACGGATTACCGAAGATACTTAAAGTAGGTAATGGAGCCCCCATTTGTATTGACCAGAAAGAAGCATATTTATAAATTCCTCTAAACGCAAAATACCAAGCTAGCAGAAGTAGTAATGTCACAACATAGTAAGATGAGCGGGCTGCTAAACGATATTTCCAGCTTTTTGTAAGATCGATTGTAACTGTATAGGAATTTTTTTTGTTCTTTCCGGCTTTGGGATCCTCCCCATTACCTGGTGCATTATTGAGTTCAGCATTCTTTTGAACTGCATTCTCCAAATTCTTGTTTCACCCTCTCTTTTAACGAATAAAAAGCAGCGGTGAAATTAAGCAATTCAGCAGAAGTAGCCAATAATATATTCTCTGGTGCTATGGAATTGTGATACAGATCAGTAAAAATGGCTTGCTGCCCATGCTCTAATTCATCCGCTTCATATATCCCCAAAATTTTAATTGGGTTTAGTGTTCGGTGTTGATTTTGCATGGCCAACAATCCTGATAATTGTTGTAATTTTAAGTGTGTGTTAACCTCCCCTACCTTAAGTATTGTTAATATACACAATATTTCTAAGTAATCTAAAGATTTTTTTTCTTCATCAGGTGCTTTTTTTCGTAATACCAAAATGTCTTCTGTTAGCTCAAGTAGTTTAGAATGCTGAATCCCTTTCGCTTGCATTTCGTTTTTATTAGATATCCACTCTACCGAATAAGGGAAAGAAGAATTTATGTTCAAACGTTCTGTGATTTTTTTGAGCAGATGACTTTTGCTTAAACTATTAATTTCGCGAATTTCTTGAAGAATATTGTTTATTACAAGTTCCGATCCACCCATGTTGCATACGTAAACATCTAGGTTATTCACTACACTTAAACGTGGTATATTGCTGAAAGCTTTTTTTAAATTTGTTACACGTGTAGTCCTTTTTTTGTAGGTAGAAATTGTGTGATAGGAATCATCGATTACTGAAAATAACACGTAAAACGGTTTAGACGGATTAGAAGCAGCGATATCAAGATATTTTTTCAGTTTGTTTTCTAGAAATGGAATGTTTTCTGTTCCTGTATCAACTTCAATATTGATAATAGAATCGTTACATGTAAGAACCCAATCAGGAATGATTAATGGGTTTCCCTTTGAGTCTGGATAAAACTCTTTAGATGGACGAAATGAATAAACGAGTTGAGGTAAATCTTGTTGGAAGGAAACGGGTTGAAGTTCTGGCTGAACCATTTCGCGATACTCTTCATCTTCGTATAAGAAGTAAACATCATTTGAATCAGAATACATTAGGTTGGGTAAATGTAAGTTTTGCTTCACAATTGAGCTTAGTGGAAAAAGATAATCGCCGTTACCACCTACAATTGCACCGGTATGTTCATTTTGGGATTCTGCTTCAAGTAGATTTAGCACAAATTGTGTAATAGCTATATTGTGTTCATATTGCCTTTTGGTAACAAACGAGGTATTGCAATCAGTAATTAATTTTAAACGATGTAATATTTCTGCTCCCTTTGAAGCTATAGAAACGAAATCCAATGTAAAGCCGCGCTTTTTTCTCACACTTATATTTTCTTTTTTTATTAATTTCATTTTTGCCCACTTTGTTAACTTGGATGAAAATGTAGTTCGACTTATAGGCCCCCCACTTATCAATTCATAAAATTTTCGTAATTGAATTTGAGATACTGTTCGTTGTTCATATAAAAATAAGACTGTAAAAATGTCAGAACGATTAAAATAAACTCCACGATCATTCTCTCCGACGATATATTTAACGGCATGATCAAATGATTTTTTCAATTTTAAACACTCCCTTGATATGGAAATAATATACAGAAATCTGCATAAAATCGGGTGTAATTGTCATGAAATGAAAGTAATAAATATTGAATAAATTAAGCAGTTCAGAACATAAAAATGATTAGTGTATATTTTAACTGAAATTCACAAAAAAGTAACCCATTATCCCCTATGAACTCTTGGTTTAAAAATACATATTATTTCGTCAGGTGTGAGTAATAAATTACAATGTTATCAAGTGAAAATTTGATATTAGAGTTCGTCATATGTATTTCGACAGTGATAAGAGGACATATGACGAACTCTAATGATAAAAAAAGGGTTCGTCATATGTATTCCGTCATATATGTTTAGAGTATCAAAAATAGATAAAATGTACAGTGAATATACTTTTGCATAGATGAAACTATGTATTATACAGACTTGCATTTAATTCTGTTGCGGTATTTGTTAATCAGAAGGAAAATTCACATCATAAAAGAAATAAGTAAATAAACATAATAAAGTAAATGAAAATTGTGTATATTTCATATTTTGCATGTTACAATTTGATTTAAGGGGTGAAAAAATGCGGAATTGGAACACAGAATATGGGTTAATAACAAAGATAATACAAAGTGAATTTGAAACGGACTTTCTTTATAATAAAGTAACCAACACATTAAGTAACGAACATGAGATTATTCCAACAAGGTTTGCAGCTCTAGATCCTTATAAAACGTATAATACCGCACAAGTTAGTAGAATTTTGAGGATAAAATCTAATCAATTAAGGTATTTAATTAACAGATACGGTGAATACATCCAATTAAGAAAAAAAAGAACTAAATATATTATTTCATTTAAAGCTGTATATAGGATATATTTAGTGCATCTATGCTTAACAAAGAAATTAATTAGTTCATCTGAGTTTAATCGCTTCATGACCTTACATGTTAGTTATAGTGATTATATTGATATGAAATTGACAAGTTATACTGACAAGTTTGTAGAACTTAATTTCAAAGAGAATCAAATGAATGAAAATGAATCACAATTTTATGTGCTATTCCTACAAATCTCAGAAATAACTTCCAAATTAATAAAAGAAATAACTACATATAACATGACATTGACATCCCCTTTCCTTTCTGTAGACAACCAACAGAAAAATGAGTTATTAAAAAAGAAGCGGGATCATAAAGATCTGTTTAATAAACTAAGGGTTTTATATAAAACTATATAGTTAAAAGAGTAATACTCAAGAAGTATTACTCTTTTTTTAGGGTTATATACACGTTTTATTTATAAGTCTTTTATATAAGTCTTTCAAATAGGATGTATGAAATTTATTGGTGATATTTTATTGACATGAAATTAATATGAAAGTATATAAAGCCTTTAATGATAAGTGTTTTTATACACATCTTATATGTAGTTCGTATATATAAGACGTATAAATCTAATGACCATGATAATAGAATGTTATTTTAGAAGTATTATATATCGGAATTATAATTCTAGATAAAAATATACATAAATACTGCACCCATATTTATAATTTAATAGTTATTGTTAGTTATATGAAACCTGATATTAACATGTTTTGTTTACCGCTTATATAAACGACTTTCATGTACGTCTTATATAATTGTTGTTGGTATATAAGACATTAGTTCAATTTTACATTTTGTGAATCTTATATAAGCCTTATATATAACAACTTGATATAAGTCTTATATATAATGACTTGATATACGTCTTGCAATGATGTAATATATTTTTAGGAATAATTAACCAACGTTTTAAGGGGGGAACAACTTGAACGAGGTATTAAGTGAAAAATATAAACAAAACAAATTTACTGAAGAAGTTGTGGAAATGTTTGCAGACATTATTGAAGAAGACGAAATACTCTACAATGTATTTCATTACATAGGATCTCAAGTAAACAAACAATACCAAGAAACAAAATATATGAGAGGTATTTCAATAAATGAGATAGTAGAAAGTGTTGTTATTGATAGGAGAGTAAAGAAACCTAAGGGTAAATCCTATTCATTAGAACTTGAAAGAACTAACATTTCAAGAAGATCAGCGGAAGGTAGTGTTGCTACTTTAGCTTCAATGTCATTAATAACAGAAAAAATTATGCATCCGTATAAGTTTTTAATTTCAACTATTAGGGGGCAGCAAGTATTAGTTGAATTAAGCAAACGTAAAAAAAGTAATGAGAATAAGGGAGAGATAAAATAATGGCAAAAAACTTTCTGAAAAACGAAGTAGCAGTGAAAATGACTATGGTTGGTTTTGGTCAAGCTGGAACTAGAATGGTAGATAAGTTTGCTGAGTATAAGCATACAGACGGTACAGCAGTTTATAATTGCCTAGCATTGAATAGTAATGATGGGGATTTAGCAGAACTGAAAAACGTGCCAAAAAGCAACCAAGTTTCACTAAAATTAGGTGGTTTGGGTAAGAATCCTGAGCGTGCTGTAAAGGTGTTAGAATCTAATGAAGAAGCTAAGGATAAACTAAAAGAATTTATAACGGAACGTGTCAGACCAACTGATGAGTTAGTGCTATTTTTTGCAGGTTTAGGTGGTGGTACAGGTACATCTACAATTATTCAAGCAATTGAAGAATTCACTGCTTTTCATAATAAACCTGTAATTGCTGAAGAACTGAAAAGTATGGCAATGAAAATTCCTAGAGAAGAATTAATCAAAAATCAACAAAAGTATGCAAGAATTGCTTTCAATAATGCAATTGAACGTAAAGATTTTATTAAAATGGGTATTGTGGTTACACTTCCAGTTAGAGCAGATGGGCCGGATGTACTAAGACAGGTGAATAAATTTTCACAAGAAATTTGGAAGTTAGCTAATGATCCAGCGAAAGGCGTTGCATTTGTTGTATTTGCAGACAACCAACATTTCTATGATGAGTTTAAGGGATTAAACGAGAATGAGAAAAAAGGCATCGGAAACTCACGAGACTATGCAAATCAGCGTATTGGAGATATTATTCATGAGTTAAATACAGCTGCAAACGGTTCAGGAACATCAGTAATTCTAGATTCTCAGGACTTTAAACGAATTTTACTAGAAAGAACAGGTTGTTTAGTAATTAATAAGGTTTCACGTAATATGAATCAAATTGAAAACAGTAAAGAAATTGTAGATATGTTCTCAGAATCATTGAAAGGAAGCTCATTCCATCACCCTATTGACCTGATGAAGACAAATGAAAATGGAGATTTAGAGGCATCAAAGGTACATCATTTTGGGATGTTAGCAATTTTAGATGAACAGAAGAACCTTGATGATTCATTTATGGATGATGCAAAAGTAGAAGTAACAAATAAACTACCAATCAATGGAACTGTTTTTAATGGTTATTTAGTTAGTAAAAATGACTTTATGGGTAGCGTGTATACTTTCTATAAGACAGATGCACTACCATCTCGATTATCTAAAGGATTAGTAGAAGAATATAATGAATTTAAGGAAAAACAAAGTCAAATTCAATATACAAAGTCTCAAATTACTACTATTGAAGCGCAAGACTCGGACGATGATTTCAATATTAACTTTGGTGATTACTTTGAATTAGAACCAGAGAAAGATGAAGAACCGCAAAAGCTAAATGATGAAGAATTAGCGGCATTTATGGATCCTGATAAGATGTTCGGAACAAAATAAAAAATAAGCCTGGAATTTTCCAGGCTTATTTTTCTGTTTTCATTACATTTTGCATGTATTCAATCATGTTCTCATCAATATAGCTTTCTATGAAAAGTTGTTTTCTCGCAAGATCTTCCTCTTTTTTAAACCAACCCACTTTTTTAATACGAGTTTCTTCTGGCTGTGTATTCCATTCTTTTTCAGCTTGTTTTCTTAACTCTGTACGCGCTCTATGTTGAATAATTATATTATCTAGTCTTTCTTGTCTTTGGCGCTCTTTTAACCTTTCAGGGTCTTCTGGTTCAGGTAGCACCGCACGTATAGCATCTTCGAACTTTCCTTGATACTCTAATTCAATGTTTTGTAAATGCATTTGAATTTTTTGTTCTACTATTTTTTCAATAGTCGCTGCAGCTTCCTGCATGTTTAATTGGGATGAGACTTCACTGGTTTGATTTTCTGGAGAAACAGGTCTTAGTTCAAATTGATGTGGTAAAAGCTCAATAATTGCATCTAGCGACCACTTTTCATCCCTTTTTAGTTTGATAAATAAAGCTATGTCTAAATCCAGTGTGTTATATAACTTTTCGTTTGTATTATTGGTTCTTAATGTTCCGTGTAACCCCTTTTCTTCTAGGATATTGAACCAATTGTATACAGTGTTATGATGTCGACCTACTAATTTAGAAAACTCTGTTATTCGCCAAGCTTTTTCAAAAGTATCTTCATGACTAGAGTTTGTATTATTGGACTCCATATGTTCAGTTGTATTTTTGTTATCTTGTTCAATCATCGTTATACCTCCTTGAAATATAATAGCCATAGCAAAATGTAATTAACATATAAAATGAGATTAACATGTTAAGTATCTTTCGGCGATATAAACCTCAACACCTTTGTTGATTGACATTCACATGAAATGTGTCATTGATATATAAAGCATCACTTGTTAACATGAAGTTGATAAATCAGCTTTTGAATTAAATATTGTTAATGTCCTGTTGATAATCCGTTAGTTATTAATGATTATTGTTGCTATGAAATTAACAAATTAGTCTACAATATATTAATGATAAGAAAATATTAGTGATTTGTAAATAAATTATAAGGAAATAGCATTAAACTTAAAGACTTAAAAGCTAAAAAGTATGTATAAATGTAGAACAAAAAGCCCATACTAATAATAAAGAAAGGGCTATATTTATTATAATTCATGATAATCGGTAGTAGAAAGCTAAGAAATGTATAGTTTATTGGCTTCAGTAGGTCTTTAGAATGTACGTAAAGGCTATTATAGGTTATTGAAGTACTTTTATGTGGTTTAATATAAACCTACTTTTTTAAGGGGTATCACCCATTACAAGTGATCTCTATATAATCAAAATTGATTTATACAATTGCTACTTTTAAATCGGAAGTAATAAAAAGTGATTTATTGTTTTTGGCTACTATCAAAATACTTTCAAGAATGATATCTTCTCTAAATTATCCAGTGAATTTTGCTATAGAAAAAAGCCTTTTAATAGATGTAGAATCTAAAACTCTATTTGTATGTATATTTTCAACTTTAGAATCAATGATTGTTAATGTCATGTCAATACGTATGGGTGATAGTTGATGTGACACTACTATTAATGGATAACTAGCCCTATTAACATGTCAATTCTAGGTTACATATCAATTACAAATAAAGAAAAAGCCGTTAATTTTATTGTGTTACTAATAAGAAACTATCAATTGTATGGAGTTCTTGTTAGTTTCTAGCTACAATTATAGTTCTTTTAGGATGTTTTCTTTTTTTTGATTTTTCAATAGAAACCTGTTGTGGTAGATAAATTTTTAACTAATGCAGATTTCGAAGACCCAAGATCTGCATCTATGCGTATTACAACTACATAATTGTTAATGTTATATCGATGTTTAATGCGAATTGTTGATATGACATTAATAATATAGATAGCATTTCTCTCTACGTATCGCTTTTAGACTATATGTCAATGATAAACAAAGGCTGAAAAGAACTGAATTACTGTCGTCATTTATTATTGCGATTAAATTTTAACTATTTTTTGATAGTGCGAAAACAACTTCTAGGATAGATCATCACTAGATTTTCTTCGAGCAAACCGCCACAGAAGAAAAATTTCTCCAATATAGATTTTGAAATCTCGAAAGCTATAAACACTTCTCCTTTTTTGACACCTTCTTGTCAATGTCATATCAATATCGATTAGAATAATATCGATAACAAAAAGAAAATAATCGCTTAACATGTCAATTTCAGGTTATATATCAATGACAAACAAAGAGAAAACTGTTGATTTTTTGGTGTCACTAATAAGAAACTATCAACTGCATGGAGTTCTTGTTAGTTTCTAAGCGCAATTATAGTTCTTTTAGAGTGTGTTTTTTTGATTTTTCAATAGAAATCTGTTGTAGTAGATAAATTTATAACTAATACAAATCTCGAAGACCCAAGATCTGTATTTATGCGTATTACAACTACATAATTGTTAATGTCATATTAATGTTAAATAAAAAATATCGATATGACATTAACAATACAAAAAGTATTCCTTTCTATGTGTTGTTTTTAGACTATATGTCAATGATAAATAAAGGGTAAAATGCTGTCATCATTAATTATCCTGATTAAATTTTTAACTATGTTTTGATGGTGTCAAGACATTTTCTAGGATAGATCGTCACTAGATTCACTTCGGGAAAACTGCCGCAGAAGAAAAATTTCAACCGATATAGATTTTGAAATCTTGAAAGCTATAAACGATTCTTCTTTTTTGACACCTTATTGTTAATGTTATGTCAATCTTATTCAAAATGATATCGATAACAAAAGAAAACAATTGGTTAACATGTTAGTCTTAGTTAACATGTTAATAACAAATGAGAGATTAAAAACCAGTTATCTTTTCATCGGTATCAACATGAGATTGATAGTTTCATGGTGTTTCTTTTTTATGTCTTACTAGCATTGAAACATCTTCAAACGTAGTTTATTAATCAACTTATTTCCGTGCAATCTGTTGGAATGGACTAATGTTCAACTGATATAGATCTTGAAGTTTAGATAGGTACAAACGTTTTTGATAAGTAGCTGCTTGTTAATGTTATGTTGATGTTAACCAGTGGATACTAGTGATGAAGTTTGTGCGCTTCATTCGACATGTTAATCTCAGTTGATATGTCAATGTCAAATGCGGGTGAGATGTGTTGATTTTTTGTTGGTATCAACATGAGATTGATAATTATATGACTGTTTTAGAGTCCTTATTCTAAAGTGTTTTTGAGTAGGATTAATTAATTTTGAACAAAATATAATGTTATGATGATTGTTTACAAGAAATAGATTATGGTCAACAAGAATGCGCTTAATAGCGCGATTAATTGGTTAGTAGAGAGTATACTGTACCAAAAAAAGTTAGCAGAAAAACATTAGTGGACGGTTAATAAGGGGGACCCTTATAGCTTAGTAAATATAGATTGCTAAAATAGTATCTAATTCCGAAGAAGTTCTCGCTTCAAAGGTCCAAAAGGGGTTAAGCAGTGAGATGCCCATGTATAATTATAGTGTGGAGTTTAATAATATTAGAAGATTATTTGATTAAATAAAGAATTTTTAGTATATTCTTATTATAACTTGTTATTTTTTTATTTTCTAGTGATTACATAAAGCCCTTCGGGTTACGGATTAAATTACACGTTTGTGTGGTATTTAACCTCCGTATTCCAAAGGGCTTTTTTATTTGATCAAGGGAAAAGGGGATATGTGATGTCAATTGAAAAGTTAGTAACAAGTAGAATATTAAGGCCAGTGAGAAGCATGAATAAGGGGAGTAATGAGAGATGGTTTGAATATTATAGAACAACGTGCCCTATATGTGGTAAGCAAGGATGGTGCATGGTTAATGATTCTGAAACTAAAATAATATGTGGACGAATTTCATCAGAAACAGTATTCGGGGAAGCAGGCTATTTACATATAATAGCTGAAGATCAAAAAAGGGGATATGACTTTTCTCAAGATCAGATGATTAAGGAACATAGGAAGAAAAATGATTATACCCTTGATATTATTTACACTTTATTCCTAGAATTTTTAGACGTGCGAGATGAACATATTAAAATGTTAATGGGATCAAAACGTAGGATTACAAGAGAAGTAATAAATGTTAGAAATTACAAAAGTTTTCCTATTAAACCTTGGGATACTACGAAAGAGCTAATAAAAAAAGTAGGGGGGAAAACAAGCTATATTGTTGGAATTCCAGGATTTTATGCAAAAGAAACAAAGGATGGAAGATATTTCACGTTTGCAGGAAGGAGAGATTCTTTATTAATACCGCAGAGAAATATATATAATCAGATATGCGGTTTTCAATGTAGAATTGATAATCCTGAATATATGACAGTTGTAAAAAATCATAAACCAAGTTTTAAGGCAGAAGTTATTGAGCAGCCCAATACTATAGAGGTGACCTATAAAATCAATGGGAAGATAGAGTCTATATTTAAAGGTAAAATCGATGTTACAGAATGGTATGAAATTAATTATGAAGGTGAAAAATTAGGTGAAGTACAATTAAAGTTAGAAAGTAAATATATTTGGATCAGCTCAGGTGGGAAATTCCATGGAACAGGAGCCGGGAACCCATTGCCAATACATGTAGCAGTACCTAGTCGAGAGTTGAAAAGTTTGGAACGCGGAGAACTAATAAAAAAGGATAATGTATGGATTTCAGAAGGGAGTCTAAAGTGTGCGAAACGTTCCACTATAACTGCGTAATGCAGGAAATGTGGGGATATATTCGGTGAATATATCTAACTATTTACTCGAATTATTAGGTGAAATTCCTAATCACGATGAATGAACAAATTTCGTGTCTATAATACTCCAACATGCGGTATAAGCTGTAAATTATACGGTATGAAGCTTGGGGAAGTCGTAATTCAAGTAACCTAAAACCTTGTGTCACGGTGAAAGTAATGCGGTAGTCCTTAAAAACGACCTATGATGAGGAAACGAACCCATGTATGAACTGTCGTGACTGCCTAGTCCTGAAAAGGACGGAATGTAAATGGTATCTGCTCTACTTTATAGCGGAATACTCAAACTACTTGAAATGGTAGTTTGCTATGGAAACAATTGTTCATTAAATCCAATAGATTTACCGGCAGAGAGTGGGCATCTAAGGGTACGTAAAAGAAGGGATAGAGTAAATGGAACGTTTGAAAGCTATGTGATGGATGGATTACAGTCCAAATGAAGCACGTAGCTGGCAGAGGTGTCATAGTAGTGTTAATCGTTGGCTCAATGACGTTACTATAAGGATTCTTCCGAAGTGTAGCATAGAGGAAAAACCAACGGGAGCGAAGGACACCAGTCGATAATCTAATACTACTTAACTTATCAACGTCCAGACGAGGTTTATCCGAGTAAACAGCTAATTCATGATAACCAACACTTCAATCTTCAGAATGAAGTAGGTGATTCATTGAAGGTACAAAGACGGTTGATTAAATCAGAACATGACCTAACGAAATTAATGGATGAAATGCACTTGGTAGCGAAAGAAGGCGGTCACTTTTTTGGTATTGCAGAAATGTTTACTAATGAAGAAGTTATAAAAACCGCGATTCATAAAATCAAGAGCAATCAAGGAAGCAAAACGGCAGGCGTAGATGGTAAAACGATCGATGATTACTTACAAATGGATAAAGACGAACTGATCAAACTTATTAGTAGTCATATAGAAAATTATGAACCTAAGCCTGTTAAACGAATTTATATTCCTAAAGGCAATAGTAAAACCAATGATAAATCCCAAATGCGCCCACTAGGCATTCCAACCATGATTGACCGTATTATACAAGAATTAGTTAGAATGTTTATTGAACCTATTGCAGAAGCCAAATTCTACAATCATAGTTACGGATTTAGACCATATAGAAGTACTGAACACGCTCTAGCAAGAATGAGGGATGTGGCACGTAGAAGTAAGACTTTTTGGGTTGTAGAAGGTGACATAAAGGGGTATTTCGATAATATTAACCATAACAAGCTAGTTGAAATTATGTGGAATATGGGAATAAAAGATAAAAGGCTGTTAGCAATAATTAAAAAAATATTGAAAGCGGGATATGTCGAAAATGGACAATTCCACAAAACGACTAAAGGTACTCCACAAGGAGGCATAATTAGCCCGCTGCTAGCAAACATTTATCTAAACGGATTTGATTGGTTTATTGCTAAGGAGTATGAATTTCATCCTTATACCGATAGATACCAAACACGAAGAGCAGCCTATCAGAAACTTAAAAAGGATGGTCACGAACCTACTTACTTAGTTAGATACGCTGATGATTGGGTAATTCTTACAACAAGCGAGAGTAATGCTAGGAGACTTCTTAATAAAGCACAGAAATACCTAAAACACAAGATGAAACTTGAATTGTCTACGGAGAAAACTCTTATAACTGACCTTCGTGTCAGACCGGTTACATTCTTATCGTATGATATGAGATTCGGTTTAACAAAAGAGAATAAATATGCTCCGTTACTTTATCCGAACATGAAAGCAGTTAATAAGGCGATAAAAGAAATTAAAAGCTACGTCAAAAAGTTAAGATATAGCCCAAATGATGAATGGTTTGCCACAAATATTGAAAAAATCAATGAAAAGTTAGTTGGCATTAGTAACTATTTCAACAAAGGGATTAGTAAGAAAACTCTTAGCAAAATTGACAACAAAATATTCTGGGGAATGCTGAAGGCGTTTAAATCGTATTTTAAATATGAGAAAAACACTACACTCATGGAAAACCACTATGTACCACTATATACAGTTGGTAATAGGAGAGTAAGACATGAGAAGTATAATTGGAAAACTTTCGCCATTGAAATAGATAACATTAAAATAGGTGCTACTAAATGTGCGATAACGCCAGTGCAATACTCCAGAAATTTCAACCAAGAAATGACGCCTTTTACCGCTGAAGGTAGAAAATTATATGCGCAAAGGATGGAAAAGACACTTCCACTATGTAGACCAACAATATACAAAGCTGACGAACTTTATATAGCCCATAAAGATAAAAACAGGATAATGACTAATTTCGAGTTCATCATGAATAAGGATTATGCGTATAACAGGGACAAAGGGAAGTGTAGGGCATGTGGATGTTTCTTATATGGAAAAGGAAACTGCCATCATAAAAATCCCAAATTACCCCTAAATGAAGTCAATAAGGTTAATAATTTAATCTCGCTTTGTACAGAATGCCACAAACTCGTGCATAACAAGGAAGCTATCGAAGGGAACGCTAAAAGAGTTAGGTTAATTGAAAAGCTGAGGAAAAATATTAAAAGTTAAGGGTATTACAATGACTATCGCGAGGTGGCTCATTGTCCATAAGAACAGATTACCGATGGCAAGCCCTATGCGGTGAAAATCGCACGTACGGTTTTGAGTGGGGGAAAAGATGGAGATTATTTCAAAGTCTTACCTATCACTATCTGATATTTCTGCTGAAAACTTAGACGAACTTTTAACAAATGAGGAAAAAGTAATGTATGGTACCACAGTTGTATCTATACCTGGGGTTAAAGTATGGAGAATATTAATTGAACCATTAAAAAAAATGGGAGTTAAACAGGCGACGTTCGCTTTAGATATGGATATGATTACAAATTTAGATGTTCAGCGGTCGTTATTAGAATGTGCGCAAGCGCTTTATCAAGAAGGGATAAGTATTAATTATGCAAGTTGGGATATTAATCTTGGAAAGGGGCTAGATGATTTACTGTTAAACGATTATATTCCAGCAATAGAGAAAGTGAGATAAACGCTATTTTAATTGAAATAAGTTAAAAAACATATTAATAAGGGATAGAAATGATTAATTACTTTTCTATACCATAATTAGAATGAGTGTTTTTTATAAAATCGAAATTTCTATGTTAATTTTACAAAAATTACATATGAGGTTCGAGAAAATATAAATTTGGAAGCTTTAAAGGTAAATTTAATTTTTACTCTTTCTAAACGGATGTTTTGTATATAAAACATCTATTATTTTATACGTGTTCTTGATAGTCATCAGGGTTTAAATTGTATATAAACCTTAATGATTATCAAGATTTATATAAATATAATTAGTTTAATCATAAGGAAATGATGGATATTTTAATATCTCGGTAATTTTTTGAAATTTTTAGAATAATTTATTTTACATTTTGTTATAATCCTATATCATATACATACAGGAGAAATTTGGAAGAGTTTTAGGGCGAAGTTTCGTATCTATGTAATATCGATAGTAGTTTTTAATTACTAAATAATACTATTCATGTATACGAGGTGAAACAAATGGGGAGACGAGTAAGCGAGAAGAAAACGAAAGAGCAGTTTTTATATGAAAGAAGAAGACAATTAGAAATAATGGAAGGTATTAGCAGCATCTGCAAAGGATGCGATATTTATATAGAATTGAGAAAAACGAAAGCACATAAAGAAGTGGCCAATACATGCGCAAGGAATTGTAAGTTGATTAGTAACGTACAAAAGGAGACAAAGGTGTTTTTAGAAACAATTCGTTAAAAATGAGAAGGGAGGAATAGGGGTATGAATCAATCATATAGCAGCTTGAATCGCGATGAGTCATTAAATAAAACTATAACACAAGGTTCTACTGCAAGAAGTATTAAGCCAATGGCTAATCCAGAAGAAAACACTTTTAAAATTAAGGGAATTGGGAATTATAAGGTACTATCAAAACAAGAAAGTTTAAAATTATTTCAGCGGTACAAACATGGTGAAAAGGATCTACGTGATTATTTGTTTCATGTGAATGTAGGACTAGTATTATCTATTGCAAGAAAGTACAAAAACAAGCACCCTAATATACAGTTTGATGATCTGGTTCAAGAAGGTAATGAGGGAATGTTACGGGCAATGGAAGATTTTAATCCGGCTTTAGGTTATTGCTTTTCCACGTACGCTTTTTGGTGGATACAAAAAAGTATGTTAGGAATCATATGTAAAAAAAAGTCTGGGCCTTTTAAAATCCCTAATTATGTGAATCAATTTAATTTAAGATATGTCGAGTTAGAAGATAAATATCTACAAATGTACAACAGGACCCCTTCAGTGGAAGAAGTAGTAAAAGAGTTAAATGTAACTAGCGAAACAGTCATTAAGCACAACGTATATTATAAGCGAGCTACTACTATGACTTTGGATATAGATACAATAAATGAAGATATAGGTATATCAAATCCATTCTATGATGATAGTTCAGCAATTCCGTCAACAAATGAGATGGTAATTGAGGACTTAAATTACGAGATATGGTTAATATTTGATGAAGTATTAAACCCAAAGCAAAAGATGGTACTAAATCTATGTTTTGGTCTTCTAGATAGTAAAGTATATTTGCATAAAGAAATTGCAAAAGCACTTATGATAACAACTGAAAGAGTGTCACAAATAAAGGATGAAGCAATTAAAAAATTGAAGAAATGTAACTATAAAGATGAAATTTTTGATCTACTACATGAAAAGTTGAGAGTAATGGATGAACTTAATATGGCGTGAAAATGTATATTCTTATTTATCGGAATATACAGTATGATGAGCGTATTGTATCTTTTTTATCTGAAAATTGGAAATAAAGTGATGTATTAAGGGGATAACATGTACTAAAAACTCAATAGATGTAAAATAAAAAGAAGGATAAATGGGTGCTACCTGTTTATCCTTCTTTTTATTTATCATGCTTAAAAAAATAATATTATCTTTATTTTTCCTTAGTTTTTCTATAGAAATATCTCATGATTAATTATGAAGGATAAATAATTTAATTACTCTCATTTATGAGGTACCAATAGAAAGGAGGCCATTGTTGTTATATGCATAATAATAGAAAAAGAAACGTAATTAAAGAAAGGATTAGACAAGAAAAAGAACGACGTGAGCGATTACTAGCAGAGGAAGAAGAACAATATGAGGATGTCTATAAAGATCCAATAAGTGAGCAAATACCACAAGAGCATTCAGAACAACCGCGGAACCAACGTGAAGAAAGTGTAAATGTAAATTCACCTAAAAATGAATCTTCAAATAGTAACCCAGCTCTTGATTGGATCACTACAATTCAAAAACAGGCAGGCACTTCTGAAAATGATTTGAAAATAGAAGAGGTAGAAGAAACAAGAAAACGTGAAGAAGCGGAAGCACGTAGAAAGGCAGAAGAAGAAGAAAAGGAGCGTGAAGAAGCGGAAGCACGTAGAAAAGCAGAGGAAGAAGCAAGAAAACGAGCAGAAGCGGAAGCACGTAGAAAGGCAGAAGAAGAAGCAAGGAAACGCGAAGAAGAAGTGCGTAGAAAAGCAGAGGAAGAAGCAAGAAAACGTGAAGAAGCGGAAGCGCGTAGAAGGGCCGAAGAAGAAGCAAGGAAACAGGCAGAAGCACGACGGAAGGAAGAAGAGAAAAAACTTGAAGAAGTAAGAAAAAGAAGATTAGAGGAAGAAAAGAAAATAAAAGAAGCACAAAAGAGACAAAAAACAGTTGTGGCTAAAAGTGAACCAGAAAGTGATGAGATTAATTTAAATAAAGAAAGAGATCTACCAAATGAAACTAAATTTGAACAAGAAGAGAAAGTATTAATTGATAAAAAAGGAATCTTAAATAATATGAAAAAATATAAGTACGCTATTATAGGAGTCGCATCAATTGTTTTATTAGTAGTAGCAGGTTTTGCCTTTAGCAATTTGAAGAATTCACAGGCTGCGTCTGCAAATAATGTAAATAGTTTAGAAGTTAATGCGAATTTAATAAATGGACTAAGGTTATCTGCAGTTCAAAAATATCAAGATGCTGCCTTGGAATTTGATAAAGTGGATTATAAAAAATTAGGAAAAGAAGATAAAAAGGCAGTTTTATTTACTTATCTTTTAAGCGGTAAAGCACAAAAGGCTATTGACTTAGAGCAAGATTTTGCAGAATCAGTAGTTTCATATTATATAGCCGTTGATAACTTGAAAAAGGTAAAAGAGCTTAAAACTAAAAATCCACTAATTAATTTTGAAATTGCTGCGTTAGATAACAAACATGAAGAAGTTATCAAATTAAGAGATCAAGTGCCGCTAGATGGTAGAAGAGAAGGAATTATTGTTAATAGTTATTTGAAATTAAATAAATCTGAGGAAGCTAAAAAGTTTGCTCAAAAGGTTGGAAATAAAGATTTACTTGAAAAAATTAATAATTCTGTACCCGATAGTTCTGCTACATCTGTAGCAACTATAAGTGCAGGTTAATTAATGGGGAGGAATTGATTGTGCCTTTAGATTATTCGAAAATTTTCAAGAGATTTTTACTTGCAACTACTGCAACTACCCTAAGTGTTGGGGTAGTTGCAGGCTGCTCGCTGTTTTCTTCGGAAAAGAAGAGTACCAAAACAACTTCAGTATCTAAAAAGAAAAAAGATAATGAAAAAGATAAGAAGATAGATGAGAAAAAAGATGAAAGTAAGAATGAAACCACTGAAAATTTAAACGCTAATGACTTCGATGAAATCATTGATAATGCAAAACGTAGCTCGGATTATAATTTAGCCGGAATCATTGAAAATAACAAAACTAAAAAGAAATTTGATGATTTAACGGATTCAATTGCAACCGCAGCTATAAATTCAGATAGAAACCTAGCATCAGTTATTGACAGTGATAAATCAAGTAATCGTTTTTCAGATTTGAATACTTCAATAGTATCAGCAACAAACAATCCTTCTGTCTTGGATAATAAGGATAGTAAGAACTTTGTATTTGGTGGCGATATAAACATCAATGATGGGGTTGCTATTGCAGATAACTCAATACCTCCAATTAGTAATGATAAAAAACCACCAACTTCTGGTGACACAAGTGGCGGGGAAGTGAAACCGCCAACTGGTGGTGAAGGTAATAATGGAGGCGGTGCAAAACCATCAACAGGCGGAGATGGTAACGACGGTGGAGGCGGTGCAAAACCACCAACAGGCGGAGATGGAAATGATGGTGGAGGTGGTGCAAAACCACCAACAGGCGGAGATGGTAACGATGGTGGAGGCGGTACAAAACCACCAACAGGCGGAGATGGAAATGATGGTGGAGGCGGTACAAAACCACCAACAGGCGGAGATGGAAATAATGGTGGAGGCGGTACAAAACCACCAACGGGCGGAGATGGAAATGATGGTGGTACAACAAAACCAGAAAAGGATACAGTGGCACCAGTAATTACAGCAAAGCAAGGTGTAACTGTACATGTAGGAGATAGTTTAAATGCAGGTGATTTAGTAGAAGTAAAAGACAATAAAGATCCAAACCCAGTAGTAACAGTAGGAGCGTACGATACAAGTAAGGCAGGAGAAATTCAAGTAACAGTAAC
>NZ_JAEHBQ010000036.1:0-32356 GCF_016483555.1 Bacillus cereus group sp. N14 | reverse complement strand
ATAGAAAAATCCCCTCCATAGTAAACAGATTAATGTGCTTTCTTTTTACTGTCTACTATAAGGGGATCATATCAAAAAGTGTCTTTTTTATTTGAGTTATGCGCATTGCTTAATAAGACGCTAGTTCCTCAATCGGAATATGAGTAACTATGTAGGGTAATTTCATTATAACATTTTAACCAGTAATGGGTCTATATGGAATTTTTGTAATGATTATGTTTATTTATTCAGAATGACAGATGTACCATTCTGAATTTAATCTATTAAAAGCAGTGGAAAAGGCAAAGGGCATACTTTATTCCGTGTTATAGGAATGTATAGAGATAGATTTCCCTTTACACAAACATAACGGTATAATATAGTTAAGTTAAGTGAACTTAACTATTAAAAATGAAATAACAGCATGGAGGAAGAATGCTATGACTAGAACGTATAAAGAAGTAATTAATGAAATGAATCGAGCCTATAATGAATTTTACATTTTACTATTTCAAGATTTAAAGGATGAGTTCGGTCTTACTGGGCAGCAAGAGAGTATGCTATTTCACATTAATTTAAATGAAAACACGACAGCAAATCACATTGCGACTACTTTTAATATATCGAAAAGTGCTGTGAGCCAAGTTTTATCGAAGTTGGAAAAGCAGAAGATGATTTCGAAACAAGTTAATCCTAACAATAAAAGGGAGTATTTCCTTACACTCGGTCCAAACGGTAGTAAATATATCGAACGATTGTCTGAGTTAGATGATGTATTAATTGAGAAATACTTTTCTAAAATCGATATAAATGCTTTAGAGCAAATGACGGATACGTTAACGAAAATAAATAAAGTGATATTGGAAGAGAAACAGAAGGCTCTTGATTGTAATGAGTAAAAAGGAGGGGAAGCATGTGATGAGTTACATACCAAATATGATTACGATAGCAAACTTTGTGTGTGGGCTTTTGGCTATTCACGCTGTTTTCGTTCACGATATGTATGGTGCAGTTATGTTCATTATTACAGGTATGGTATTTGATCTGTTTGATGGTATGGTTGCTCGGAAACTAGATTCTGTTTCGGAAATGGGCGGAGAACTAGATTCATTTGCGGATTTAGTGACCTTTGGTGTGGCACCGTCTATTCTTGCATATAGTGCCTCGTTAAAAGATTTGCAGTCTATCGGGATGATATGTGCCCTCACGTATAGTATTTGCGGAATGCTGCGGCTTGCGAGATTTAACACGCAACAAAGCAAACTCCCGACGTTTATCGGAATGCCCATTCCATTTGCGGCAATGTGTCTTCTTATTTTATGCCTCCTAAATAACCCAGTTTCCGTGGCATTTGGCACATGCGTACTCGCTTATTTAATGGTGAGCAAAATCAAATTCCCCCATTTTAAAAAGGATATATCGGAAAGCTTGAAGTCCGAAAGATGGGATTAATAGGAAAGATAAGGAGAATAACATGATTCGTATGGCATTAAGATTATTCAACATACAAATATATTGTTTGCTAGGCGTGATGTTATTGGGATGGTTGATGACACCTTTCTCAGCCCAGTTTGTAGGGATAAGCATTGGCCTTTTAGTAAGTATGTACTGCGCCTGGATTTTAGGAAGGCGTATCGAAAAGTTCGGAGATAGCATCGTAAAAAAAGAAAAAGCACCAATGCTTGGCATGATGAATCGGTTTGCAGCCGCCATACTCGGTGCGATTATTATGTATGAAATTGAACACCGTGAGTACATGTGGACATTTGCAGCTGGAATTATGGGTGGGTATTTCTTAATTATTATTAATTTAGGTTATTACAGTATGAGGGATACGAAGGAATAAAGTGCTGTGTAAATAAATAATTTGGATGATTTGAATGTAAAAGCCTAAAAACTTTCCTTTATAGAGAGCTTTTTATTACAAAGAAAAGACACCCATATAAGAGTGTCTTTTCCGATAGTTTTTTAGCAGAAGCAAGAAGCTCCAACAATGATCAATAAAATAAACAATACAACTAGTAAAGCAAAGCCGCCGCCACAATTACTACTACAACTACCACCAAATCCCATAATAGTTCCTCCTTTAATAAGAGGGGAAAACAAGGGGTCACTCATGTATTTTAATGGATTCAACTTACTTTATGTTTTTTACACAATAATTGAGCAGGTCCTTTTGAAAATAAAGAAAAGACACCCTAAGGTGCCTTTCTCCGACTTGAACCATCTTAATTTTAATAATATTGGACTCCCGTCCGAATATTATTTTACCATGTTAAGTTGTTTTTGGAAATGTTCCATATCGATAATTGCAATAAACGGTTTAGTTTTGGAATTATGTATCTGTCTAAACGTTGAAATTAATAAAGGAACGATATACTTGAGGGTTTTTATGAGTGATTACAATCATACTATTAAAAAGAACCCCATAAATGATAAACCATTCCACTAACAAAAAACACTAATCCTAAAAACAAAACAATTAAAGCAAGTACTCCATTTTGATTATGTTCCATAAAATTAGCTCCTTTTAGAATTATTTTTATCCCGCTTTAATGGGCAGTAAGATCCCCACCTCGAAATTCAGCGAAA
Source organism: Bacillus cereus group sp. N14 (assembly GCF_016483555.1). Classification (NCBI taxonomy): domain Bacteria; kingdom Bacillati; phylum Bacillota; class Bacilli; order Caryophanales; family Bacillaceae; genus Bacillus; species Bacillus cereus group sp. N14. The sequence goes on along the minus strand of NZ_JAEHBQ010000036.1, from coordinate 29,785 downwards.
GCAAAGAAGTTAGGTGGGGGATCAACTGCTCATAAAAGTCCGATTGGTGAGGGCTGATAATCAGTGGGGGATGAAAAACCCCCACTGATTAAAGTTTCACTTTATATACAAAAAAGCCTTTAGTCGTAATTATGGCTAAAGGCTTTGAGCATTATACTTTTTAGTTAATAAAATCGTATAAGAAGAATTTATAATGTTTTTTATCGAATTTGGAACTGACAATGTACTAGCTTGATAATGAAGCCTGGCTATTAGAATTGAAAAATTTTAGTTTTATTATAATTAATAGAAATGAGAGTAGTGTGAATATAAATCCGCTCCAAATAAGCTGGTGAATACCTAAGTTTGAAATGAACCAGCCTCCAATAATGGTTCCTAAAGTAATTCCGAGATTTGAGAACGAAACGAATAGACTGTTACCAAATTCAGGTGCTTCTTTAGCTTCACTTATTAACCATGTTTGACCAACAATTAATCCACCAGCATGCACGATTCCCCAAATGAATACTATAAAAATCATTGGAACAAGGTAGGAACCTAAATAATAAACCAATATGTAAACAATAGAATATAGAATAGGGAATGATATTACAGTGTTTATTATGCTTTTTTGTAGGAGACCACCAAATAAATGATTACCTAAAATCATAACTATACCAAATATGAATAGCATGATACTGATGAGGGATCCATTCATGGAAGTTACTTTTGCAAGGTACTCAGCGAAGTAACTGTATACGGAAAACATGGCTGCAAAAAGGAATGTGACGGTTAAAATATTTAACCATAATCCTGGTTTGCCGAGTATACGAATTTGTTTGTCGAAAGACATCTTTTCTTTAACAGGCATAGAAGGAAGTAGGAGTAGTATTCCAATGAATGCAACAGTGTTAACGAATGCTCCGAATAAGAAAGCAATTTCGAGTGAAAATTGGTCTGCAAGGTAAGAGGTTAGTGGTACACCTAAAGCAAAGCCAACAGTAATTCCCATGAAAACTTTTGTAACCGCTTGACCGCTCTTTTCTGGAGGGACAAGTTTAGCAGCTGTTACAAGAGCGATTGAAAAGAAGAGTGGATGAAGCGCTGCCGGTAAAATACGAAAAATAAGCATGATTTCAAATTGTGTTGTATAAGCGTAGATTAAATTTGAAATAACAAATATGAAAATTGCTGTTAATAAAATTATTTTGCGATTAATACTAGAGACGAGCAGAATTAAAAACGGACCAGAAATAGCAACAACTAGTGCAAATATACTTACTAAAAATCCAGCTTGTGTAGTTGAAATTCCGAATTTTTCAGTGATTTGTGGTAATACGCCGACAATACCCATCTCGGTAGTAATAATTCCGAACACACCTATTGCGAGTGTCAGAATAAGTAAAGGATTTACTTTTTTCATTTATAAAACTCTCCATTCGTATCAGTATTTTGAAAGTAAATTCATTAACAAAGAAGCATTATTATAAGCATGATTGGATGCCAATATTATCAGGATTATGTAATTTAAAATACAATAACAGATATCTAAATAACTAGATATGATATGTTAAAAAAATTTCTCCTTTCGGTGTTTCTTGCTTTTATAGGCAGTGCAATTTATAAAAAAGTAATTGGATACCTGTAAAAAAGCAGAATGTGTGAAAGCTAATAATCAATTAGTATGCTGATTGATCATTAGATTTCATTTTATAATTCGTTTTGGACGTATTCAGAAAACTCTCGTATTGTTTTTTCATTTCGACGATAGTAGGTCCATTTTCCAATTCGGTCAGACTCTAGTAAGCCTGCTTTTTTCATAGTTAATAAATAACTAGAAATAACCGATTGGGCTAAGCCAGTTTTAAGCTGGATATCTCCTACACATACGCCAACTTGAAAGTTAAGGTCTTGTTCTAGATAAGGTTTTTCATCGAAATGGTTTTCTGGATTTTTCAACCAGGATAAAATTTGACATCTTGTTTCATTTGACAATGCTTTATAAATTAATAAAGGTTCCATAAGGATATTATATCTACTTTTATAGATTTGTAAATAGGTTTAGTGATTTTAAGGGAAGAAGGCATAGTTGATCCCCTTGAATAGGCATAAGATGCTCTTAATCTGTACCCTTTGTAAAGGACATTCTAAAAAAGATGATTTCTGTATGCAAACAGGAGTCATCTTCTTTAAATTCTATTGATAGCAAGAGTGATTATAGTACGTCATATATTTCTTCATTTCATGTTTTAACTGAAAAAATGATTCACATGATTTTATATATGCTTCATCGGTTAAAGTGCTAAGAGGATTACGTGCAAAAATGATAATCTTGTTACGTTTAAGCATGTTGTTGCCTAGCTATCAATGGCGGATTCCTAAGAAGAGTAATAATAAAACCAAACTGAAGATTTAAGAAAAATTTTATGTTTACCCCACTTTTTATTTTAAAAGTTTTTCCTATCCTATAAATGAGTTACATCAAGAAGAAGGCTAAAAACGACAAAGTCATAGATGAAAATGTAAAGTTAGGGGATTCTACATGCATACAGAAGTTTTGATTAGTTATTTGTATACTTATTTTTTTACTATTATTTTTTGTATTATGTTTCAAATTGGATTTTATTTTAAAGCGAAAAGAACTGTATCTATTCGGCATTTTCTATGGGTATATGTTTTTCTATTCTATCTTTCGCTAGTATATGGGGTGACGCAAATTGCGACTGTATGGGATATAAGTAGATATGAAACGTGGATTCGTGTCAGTCAAATTAACTTGACTCTATTTGATACGGCAGGTAGTACGACGTATCTTTTAAACATTGTACTGTTTATGCCGTTCGGTTTTTTATTACCGACTATTTGGCCGCAGTTTAGAAAAATGAAAAACACCGTATGTGCAGGATTCTTTTTTTCATTGGCAATTGAGTTAAATCAATTACTAAATAATAGAATTACAGATATTGATGATTTATTTACGAATACCCTCGGGGCGATTGTTGGGTATGTATTATATAGAGTTTTATTTAAAATGATATGTAAAAGAGAGAAAAAAAAGCTTGATACTAACACCTCTCTAGTCATAAAATACGAGGCTATTTTTTGTTTAGTGTGTTCATTTGTAGGTGCGATGTTAATTTATCATCCAGCTTTATTTGGAAGACCTGTCATCCTTTAGTGAGGTGATTATGTTCTTGTGCTATCTCGTTTATAAAATGATTCTCGTATTTCTTCCAATCAGCACAAGATTCGCTCTATACGTTATTAAGCTATTCAGCAGACTGTAAGATGATCAGTAATCGTACTGGTGAGATTGAAATAAAGGCTGACAGTTTTTATCCAAGCTTTTCATTTATGTATGATGCGCAAGAATTATTTATTATTGGTGGAGAAGAGAAATGGTCTGATACCCATTATATAAAAAGATTTTTTCATCTTGAGCAGATTACAGATGAGCTAACTATTGATGTAAGAAAATGAGAGATGAGAAGGAATAAATGAATAAACCCTCAAGTATAGAACGATATACTTGAGGGTTTTTATGTATGAAGAAGGCTTTTCTATTTTTCTCTAGAATGAACAGTAATGTATAATCTAATTCCTTAATGTAATAAGGAGGCAGTAAAATTTGAACAGGAAAATTTGGTTTGTATTTACTTTTTTTGCTCTTTTAGTATCTGGTTATGTTGTTGTCCAATATTTTATTATGGATGGATTTCAAACAGGACTTGTAAAAGCGAAGCTTATGTTTGGATCTAAATTAAGTGAATTCTGGTATATGATGTTATTTATACATATTACAACTAGTATAGTAGCATTAGTAATTGGTCCTTTTACATTATCGACTAAATTTAGAGAAAGGAATATCAACCGTCATCGAATAGTTGGGAGAATCTATATGGTTGGTGTAGTATTAGGAGGCGTTTCTGGACTATATCTATCCTTTTATGCTACGGGAGGATTGGTAGCGAAGTTAGGTTTCGGTTTGTTATCCGTATTTTGGCTAACATCAGCATATCAAGCGTTACATAGAGTTAAGAATAAAAAAATTAAAGACCATCGGAATTGGATGATTAGAAATTATTCTTTAACCTTTGGAGCAGTTACATTAAGAATTTGGCTACCGTTGTTTATCGTTCTATTTGGAATAGAGCGGTTTGAACTTAGTTACGCTATTATTGCTTGGTTAGCGTGGGTACCCAATTTAATTGTTGCAGAATTATTCATAAGAAAAAGACTTAATAAAGGAAAATACGAAGGAAATGAGGATTTATATTTTTGATATAAATTTGCTGTAATATTGAGGGCGGAATTTTTTAAATAGCTGAATTACGTACAAAAATAGGATGGCCCATTGAAGCCATCCTATTTGTATTACCAACTAGCAGTTTCCGTACTTTCTTTCAACCACTTCACCCAATCCAAATCCTCTACCTTAAGCAAACTGAGAGAAACACCTTTCATATCTAAAGAAGTTAGCAGTGTACCAACTTTTACGAATGTAATTTGTAATCCTTCAAGCTCACATAAACGGCGAATATCATTTGCGAAAATGTATTGTTCCATTAATGGTGTTGCGCCGAGTCCATTAATGAAGATGGCGAAGTTTTCACCTTTTCTCCAGCGATAAATGCTTTTTAGTTTGTTCATTAGTTCGATCGCTAATATTTCAGAAGAGGATAGTGCTTCTTTACGGTAACCTTTTTCACCATGGATACCAACGCCATAAAAAACTTCATCGTCGTTTAATGTGAATGAAGCTTTTCCTTTCACTGGATCGTTTGCAGGTGAAAGTGCGACTCCTAATGTGTGTAAGTTTTTGATGACAGATTGCCCAAGCATTGTTAATTCTTCTAAAGAATGGCCTTCAAGAGCGGCCGCACCAAGTATTTTTTGAACGAAAACAGTACCAGCGACGCCGCGTCTTCTTTTATTAAACGAAGCATCATCTTCAATTGAAACGTCATCATTTACGATGATATGGTCAATTCGTCTTCCTTCTTCTTTAGCGATTTGTTTAGCCGCTAAAAAATTTGCTACGTCATCTTTAAAGTTTTTGATGATGAATAAAATACTCTTATCTTTTGGCATGAGGCGGGTTGCAGCTACAATCTGTTCCACTGTAGGCGGAGTGAAAATATTGCCGTTTACTGCTGCCGTAAGCATACCTTTTCCTACATACCCAATATCAGCAGGTTCATGTCCGCTACCACCGCCGCTTATGATAACAACGTTTTGCTTCAGTTTTTCTATATTTTTTACATAAATGATGTTATTTATTTCATCGTAATTTACTTTTTCGTTATGTTCAAAATAAAAGCCATGCATCATATCTTGAACAATATTTTCTACATCATTCATAATCTTTTTCATTGCTTTTGCCACCCTTTAATTACTTTGCTGATTGTTCCAGTAATAGTAATAATTGATTGTTTATCATATTTTTCATGAGAGAAGACATAATGGAAGGATCTACTTCGCATTTGCTTTCAATCCAATCTTTTATCGTTCCAACGAAGCCGTGACTATAAAAGGAGGCAATCGTATTTTTTGTCTCATCAGAAAGGCTGAATCCACAGCTCATAGATAGTTCATCAATAATCTTCATATATAAGTTTTTCGTATGCTCAAATAAATAGTGATTAAACGAGTTTTGCTCAATGACTTTAAAAGCATTTCGGTAAAATTTTTGATTTTCATAAAAGTAATCAAATAATAAATCGAAAATGTTTTCCCACGTTTCATAGTCGAGAAAGTCGATAATGTTTTCTTTCGTTTCTTCTCTATAAATCCAGCTTAATAGTTCAAATTTATCTTTAAAATGATAATAAAAAGTTTGCCTACGCATTTGACAGTGTAACATAATATCGCTCACTGATATTTTATGAAATGACTCTGTTTCCATTAAATATTTCAATGAATTCGCGATTATCTTTTTAGAAATTATAGAAGAGGTCATCTGAATCATCCCTAGAATGTTAGTAATATGAAAATCCTACCTACAAATGAGAGCGGTGTCTTTAGACAGATTGTCCATTTTGTCCGTTTACTATAAAACGCTTTCATTTTAACATGAGTAGTAAGAAGAAGATTTCAAATATATCACAATATATTAAAGGAATTGAGGGAGAATCACAATGAAAAAGATTATAAATAAACCAGAAACATTAGTAATGGAAATGTGCAACGGAATGGTTATGGCTCACCCAGAGCTTGAGCTTTTGAAAAAATATAAAGTTATTAAGAAAAAAGAAATGAACGAAAATAAAGTAACGTTAATTAGTGGCGGTGGTAGTGGTCATGAGCCAGCACATGCAGGTCTAGTCGGAAAAGGAATGTTAGATGCGGCAGTGTGCGGAGATGTGTTTGCTTCGCCTTCACAAATTCAGGTATACCAAGCGATTAAAGAGACAGCTAGTAAAAAAGGTACGTTGTTAATTATTAAAAATTATAGCGGCGATATTATGAATTTCAAAAACGGTGCGCATTTAGCGACGGAAGATGGAATTGAAGTCGACTACGTAAAAGTGGACGATGATATTGCGGTAGAAGATAGTTTGTATACAGTAGGACGCCGCGGCGTTGCGGGGGTTATTCTCGTTCATAAAATTGCCGGCGCAGCAGCGGAAGCAGGTATGGATTTAGGAGCGGTGAAAGCTGTTGCAGAAAAAGCAGCGGCTAACGTGCGCACAATCGGTTTAGCGTTAACGTCTTGTACAGTTCCAGCGAGCGGATCACCTACTTTCACACTTGCGGAAGATGAAATGGAATACGGCGTAGGTATTCACGGTGAACCAGGAATTAAACGTGAAAAAATGCTGTCGGCTGATGAATTAGCTAACCGTATGACAAATGATTTAATAAAAGATTTAGGAGTAAAAGATGGCGAGGAAATCGCACTTCTAGTTAACGGTTTTGGCGGAACACCACTGCAAGAACTTTACTTATTTAACAACGCAGTGACGCGAGAATTAGCTGCTAGAAACATTAAAATTAATAGAGTATTTGTCGGAAACTATATGACGAGTATCGATATGGCTGGTATGTCTTTAACAGTAATGAAATTAGATGATGAGCTAAAAACATTACTATCTAAAGAATGTAATACACCAGCGTTTAAAGTAGATGGACCAGTTGAAAGTGTAGAGTACGTGAATGTACTTGAAGATGTAGAAGAGAAAGAAGTTTCCTTCGAAATAGAAACAGCGGAAGAGCACGCTGTTATTAAAAATAATGTCATTACATTAAACAACATGATCTATCTCGTTGATAAAATGAGCGACGTTATTATTAAAAACGAAGTACCGTTCTGTGAGTTAGATACGCACGCTGGTGACGGAGACTTCGGAATGAGTGTGGCAAAAGGATTTAAGCAATTAAAACGTGAGTGGCATTCGATTGTAGATCAAGAAAATGTTACTATCGGATCGTTCCTTGACGGTTGTTCGATGATTATTATGGAACATTGCGGCGGCGCATCTGGTCCAATTTGGGGCGGAGCATTCCGCGCAGCTAGTAAAGCAGCAGGCGAGAAGCGTGAGTTAACAGTGAAAGAATTCGCTGAAGTGTTGCAAGCAGCACTGCAAGGTATACAATCTATCGGTGAAAGATCGTTCGGCAGAGGAGCAGTAGTTGGTGATAAAACACTTGTTGACGCACTTGCTCCATGTGTAGACTCTTGGTTAGCTAGCGCTTCAAACGAAGAAGACATGAAAACTGCCTTTGAAAAAGGTGCAGAAGCAGCGGTCAAAGGAGCAGAGTACACGAAAGAAATCGTAGCTCGCATGGGCCGCGCTGGTGCAGTTGGTGAAAGAAGCTTAGGATATCCAGATGCAGGTGCGCATGCACTTGGAGTTATCTTTACGGAGATTGCGGGTAGTTTGAAGTAGGAATTAGAAAGTCCCCTCTGCCTTGTGGTGGAGGGGATCTTTTTTATAGTTGAATGATATATAATTTCGCTGGATGTTTTCTACATAAAGATATGTGTGTTTATAAATACTAAGATCATAGTTTTAAAAGAAGCAACGTGAGCTCCTATAAATATGGAATTCAGGTTGCTTAATTGTATTTTTGAAAAACTAACTAATTGACAGAAAGTGCTTCAAAAGCTGGTGTTTAGGATTTGGGGCTCCAAAATTATGGTCGGACACCTTATGAAGTGGTTTGGAAGAGATGGAGAGATTGTTCCATAAGGTGTACCTTTTAGGATACATTATATTTGGTATTTCTTGTATTTTAGAAAATTAAATGTTTTAGTAGTTAGATTTGTAAAATGTTTATATTTATAACAATTATCAAATGGTAATTGTAATAGAAAGGAAAGTTGGGGTGAAATTGATTATACATAGTGAACGAGTGAATCTCGTTACTTTAATAAATAGGGAGTTTTTATAATGGACAAAAAAATTAAGAAGAAAAGTAAACAGAATACTTAAGCATGGACGAAAAAAAGAAGCTGGGAAGAAAGGGAGTGTACAGAAATTAGATATCGTTTCGGAGATTACGCTAGTAGTTCAGGTAATGACACTAATCAAAACGTTAATAGAATTTGAAAATTTGTTTCTATGAGAAAAGTGAAAGAGTCCTAATTTAATAGGACTCTTTTTTGCTTGTTATGGAGATGTTAGTTAAGCCAACCAGTTGTATATTCAGGATCAGCTTTTAAATTTAAAACATGTGTAAATGACCAGAATCCTATAGAACCTGTAGCTGCAATTCTAAATTTACCAGTTGCAAAAGCCCAGCCAGCAGATGCCCAATGGCTTGCGCCTATGTCGGTTACAATAATTGATGGATTAATGTTAGTGTGTCCGTTATCAGCACTTAATGTTTTCGTTACATCTCTTGAGCCTAGTGGATGCTGAAATCTAACTTTCACCCAATAGATACTAGCGAAAATACCAAATACAACTACCTTTTGTGTTACATTTCTTTCTTTAACTGCATAACTTGCAAGAGTGTTAAATGGGGCCTCATTTTGAGGTTTAACTTCTTCGACAACGCTTGCTATGATAGAACCATTACTGAAAGATCTTGATTCACCTGGATTTAAAGTTGTAGTAGCTTGAAGTGCTTTTACAAATTCTTCACTATTAAGCGCTTTCACAAAGTTTTTCTTATCTTCATCACTTAATTGAGCATACTGTTCATATGATTTTTTTGCTTCTGGATCAGTTGTAGCTAAATGCTTGATGTGGTTTTCAAATTCGATTTGTTGTTGTTCGATGGTGTTAGTTGTTGTTTCTGTTGCGGCGGCGAAAGACTGATTCACAAAAAGACCTGTGAACGTTAGTATGAAGGCTAAAAGATAGACGATTGGTTTTACTAGTTTTTTCAACATAATTCCCCCTATGCTTTGTTAATTTACGTAAATGCTCCCCTCAAATAAAGTAGTTTTGATTGTTATTAATCCTAAGAACATTAATAGAACAAAAACTACAAAAACTATAAAAATGATAATTATTACTTTTTGTTTCTTTGTAAATCGTTTCAATTTCTACACCTCTTTTCTTGTTCTCTATTAATAAATTATCATTCATTTTAGGGAAGTTAGCAAATCCGTAAATTCATACATATATTATAATGAATTGTAAAATATTTCAATATTTTACTTACAATTGGAATATCATGATCTGTTGGTTCATTTTGGAAATTGTAATCTCGAATTCTTGTTCATTACTAATAAATGAAAGTTAGATTAATGGTTAAAAGTAGCAAGCAAAAATAAAAAGAACCTTTAGTGGGTTCTTTTTATTTTGTTAATAATTATTTATGTTACGCATTGTAAGGGGGTAATGACATAACTTTTTAGTATTATATTGTGTTAAATAGTTTCACCGTGTGCATATTGAACTAAATCTACATTTTCTTTTGATACAGATTGTAAGTTTGTAGTGTTACTGAAGCTGAAAGATAAAAAACCTGTGACAATAGTGAAAATTAATAGAGATTTTTTCATTATTTTAAAGCTCCTTTCTCTGAAGCCTTTTTATCAGCTTCATTTGTCATGTGTAGATACTTGCTCGCTTTTTCATACGATTTTAACTCGTAAAACTTATTACCTAGAACAGCTGAATAATCTTTTACGTATTTCCATAACTCTTCTTTCTTAAAATAACAAATTCCTGCCAAAATGATGTCTTCTAATTCATCTGTACTTATATTGTCATTTAATCCTTTTAGAATATTGAAATGATGGGTGTACTCTTCATTTGATATTTTTAATCCATTTTCAATATGCAATCTGACAGTGTTTGTATCATTTAATTTGAAATACTCCTGTGCTAATAAGAACAATGTTTTTTGGTTGTTTACAAGTGATCCATTTAGGTATTTAATTGCTAGTTCGGAAAGATTTTGATCTGCATACAATAATCCTAAATTATGTTTCACTTTTGCTTGTTGACGCACTTGCTCCATGTGTAGACTCTTGGTTAGCTAGCGCTTTAAACGAAGAAGACATGAAAATTGCCTTTGAAAAAGGAGCAGAAGCAGCGGTTAAAGGAGCAGAGTATACGAAAGAAATCGTAGCTCGCATGGGCCGCGCTGGTACAGTTGGCGAAAGAAGCTTAGGATATCCTGATGCAGGTGCGCATGCGCTTGGAGTTATCTTTACGGAGATTGCGGGTAGTTTGAAATAGGAATTAGAAAGTCCCTCTGTCTGAAGGCGGAGGGACTTTTATATAGTTGATATGTAGAAGACTTCTTTCGGTACTTTTTGCTTATTTGAGAGATTTCTTCAATCAAATTGTATTTTAGACTTAGCTTTTTTGTGATTGCAACTTATCGATTTTCCAGTGTGCTCCTAGAGGATCTAAAGAGCTTTCAATATAAAACATATATTCATCTGCGGTACTTGGTACTTCAAAAGCTATTTTTAATTCTACCGTTTCATTTGGTTTAACTTGTATATCAGAAGGGTTTTGATCAAGCACCTTTCCTTCATAGGTTTTTTCGTCTTTTTCATCTTTTAAGTTATATTTTAATTCTGATAGTCCAATCATTTGACCTCGTACATTTTTTACAGAGACATTAACAACGATAGAATCGTTGCTATCATTTAAATATGCACTTTTAACGGCGGTCAAGTAATAGCCTCCCTTAACACTCTCACCAACTAATAAAATACCTTGTTCCAAGCGGCTCATATCTTCTTTTTCTTCAAAATTTATTAATTCTTCATTTTCATTTTTTGCGGTTGGTTCTTCTATTGGACCATTTTTAACGGCACTATCTTTTTTATCTTGTGTGCAAGCAGCCGTAACACTGACTAATACTAGAATTAAAGTAAGTAATAGGAATGATTTTCTCATAAAATTGATCTGTCTCCTTAAGTTTTTCAATTTTGTGCAGCTATACATATAAGATTAACATAATGTCTCATTATTGGCTCGAAATAGGGAATCTTTTAGACACCTTATTCTTTTTACTTTTCATATACATTCGATTGGGTCTCACGATATTTGTTAATCTTTTAAATCATTGTCTTAGTAATACCGAGGGTTATTATAGATATATTAATCATATAATTTGTCCCTATCAAAACGAACGTTTCTTGCATCTAATATATTGTAAATATATTTTATTTTGAAAGGATGTGATTATATGGCTCATAAATCTACTGGAGTGTTTCGAGTTCCAGTTTCTGAAAATGGGATTATTCCAACTGCTCTCAACATTATGTTAAACAATGATTCACGCTGCCATACTAGTAATGTAACGGTAACTGTTAAGAGAAGTCCAAACACTTCTTTCCCAACTCAAAATGAATTAGTTGAAATCTCTCGTACTTTTGTTTCTTTAGAACCAAACAGAACAACTAAGATTGTGTTATTTACTCCAGAATTCCAAATAGAAGATTTTCTTGATGTTATTATTAGTGGAAATAAAGATGATGTTAAGGATGTTCTTGTATATTCTTTCTTAGCAGATTCAGCAGGTCACAATCTGCCATCTACTGTTTTCAGAAATGCAGAATACACTTTTGCTTGCTGACACCGTGATGATGTATTCTTTACTGTTATATATCTGAAGGGAAATGTTAAATAGGAGTTGATTTAACTTTTATTTTGGTTCTCCAAAGAAGTCTGTTTTAGCCAAATAAACAAGGAATCGACTAATAGGTTCCTTGTTTATTTGCATTTAACATGAAATTTCGTGTCAACGATTCCGAAAGCAACTTGGTTATAAATGATGTTTTCGACATAAGACACCATAGCCCTTTATATATTCGCAAGTAAAACAACATAATATCACTATGAATTTTTATAACAATATGAGTTTTTGCATATTTCAAAACTTAATATATCCTTCAAAAAAATTTAATAGTATAATATGTTTTGTCATATTCTTTTAGATTTTTCGACAAAATATAAAATAGAGAACGTATTGGGAGAAGGAATTATGTACACAAAACTATTAAAATCAATTACATCATTAACACTTATTGGTGGCGCTTTATTATATACGAATGGCAGTGATGTGAAAGCTGCTGAGGCGGGTATTTTTTCTGATGTGCCTACATCGCATTGGTAGTATCCCGCGATTAAAGATTTAGCGAGTGAAAATATTATTTCCGGTTATGGAAATGTTGCGACGAGGGAGCAAGTAGCTGCTTTAGTGTATCGAGTTATGCTACCGAATAAACAAGGCGGAACGTTTAGTAATAATAATACTCTTTACATATTAAAAGACGGATCTAAGTTTAATAATCCTTATGGTGATATTAATCAGAACTCTACGATGTTTCCTGAGGAAATTTTAATGTTAACGAATGCAGGGGTATTTAAAGGGGATGAGAAAGGGAATTTTAGACCGAAAGCTCCTGTGAATCGCGCAGAAATGGCACAAATTCTTACAAACGCTTTCCATCTTTCTGCGAAACAAAAGCATACATTTAATGATGTTCCAAATGGTTTTTGGGGTGAAAACGCTATTAGCGCAGTGCAGTCAACCGGAATTGTTTCTGGTACAGGCGAAGGGGAATTTGAGCCATCTAAAACGGTAACACGTGAACAGTATGCACAGTTTTTATATAATACTTTGAAATATAAAAAGCCTGAAGTTGCGGTGCAAGATACAGGGGATGCGGCATTATTAGCAGCATTTAAAGATGAAGTGCAAAAGCGTATTAATGCGTACGAAACGAATATTACACTTCCATATAAAACGAAAAATAGTAATCAGGAAGAAGTAATGAAGACACTTTTCAACGCCTATAAAGAAGTCGCAAGTAAAAATGAGTATACAAATTATAATAGATCGAATGTTTCATATGGCATTTCTGGATCACCTGGAAATTATACGTTTACGTTAAAGATTACATATCGTGAAACGAAAGAATAAACGGAATATGTAATGAAGCAAGCAAAGGCGATCGTTTCTTCTATTACGCAAGTAGGAATGGATGATCATGAAAAAGTGAAGGCAATTCATGATTATGTCGTAAAGCATATTTCTTACGATACGTCTTATAAAGCTGAGCCGTATAATGCGAAAGAAGGATATTCTTTAGTGACGATTACGTTTATGTAAAAAAGTAACCTAGATCCCATGTTGGATCTAGGTTGTTTTTTTATAACTTAATTTGACATATACAGTCTAACTGTATAAAATCAAACTATACAGTTTAACTATACAGTTTAACTATATAGTTTAGCTATATAGTTATCGTTACATTGGAGGTCTTTATGAATAGAGATAAAAATTTACCATTAACGGAAACAACGTATTACGTTCTTTTAGCTTTATTAGAGCCAGCTCATGGATATTTAATTATGCAAAAGGTGGAGGAACTGAGTAATCACCAAGTGAAAATTGCAGCGGGTACATTGTATGGTGCGGTTGAAAATTTATTAAAACAAGGGTTAATAGAATCGGTAAAAAGTGAAGATAAACGAAGAAAAGTGTATGTCATTACGGAACGCGGGAAAGAAGTATTGCACTTAGACTTTATGAGAATGCAGCACATTATTGAGGTTACAAAGAGTTTATTACACGTATAGTTAGGGGGAAACGATGATGTGGAGATTGAAATTCTTTTTAGACTTTGAGAAAGAGGAAAAATGGTTAGAAGAGATGGCTTGGAAAGGCTATCAACTAGAAAGCACTACATTCGGTTATACATTTAGATATACAGAGCCGGAAGATGCGACGATTAGAATAGACCATAGAGTATTTAGTAGAAAAAGTGAATTTATGAATTACTGCACGTTATTTGAAGATAGTGGCTGGGAGCATATAGCTGGTAATCGGTGGTCAGGTACGTACTATTTTAAAAAGATAAATGAAGAAAGTGAAGATGACATTTTCTCAGATCAAATGTCACGAGCGGGGAAGTATAAACGTCTATCTAAAACATTTTTAGAATTAGCGATCTGTTATTTGCCGATAGTATTCCTATTTATGTTTAATGACACGATTCATTTAGGAGCACTTGTAAATCCGAAAGAACTATATTTGACGCCAGGACTATGGGATAAGCAAGGTGTATCATTTCTATGGTCATTCTTATTTGAAACGCCATTTGCATTGATGAGAGGTTTTGCATGTTTGTTTATCCCTGCTGCAATTGTTATGTATTTAGTTTGCTCGTATAAAGCAAATCGGTTGTATGAAGAGAGAAGATGATAGGGGGGTCCCCTTAAAGCTGATGCTTTGAGGGGATTTTTTAAATTTATAGATAGAATATTTAGTAATTTTTTACATTAATTCCTTTTCTTCGTGTTTGGATGTGATATAATTTTGATAATATTCCTTAGGAGGATGATTATCATTCATATACTTTTAGGTATTATTGGAGCAATTGTTTTACTTGCTTTTGTTATCCACCCAGGCGTCCCAGACAAACGTGCCCCTCTAAAAAATAAACTTGCAGTAATCCTTCCATTGATTGTTATATCTGGTTTCATTTCATTGTATATATAATTTGAAAAAGTACGTACTTTAATTTAGTAAAAACCTCACTAGAACTACCACTATGGCTTCTTCACGATAATTATAAACTAATTCTTTTTTTCGGTTCCTACGTAATATATAAGATATACAATGTAAATTTTATTGATATGTTACACCGGCTTAGCATGTAGTTTTACCTTTAATTAATAGCTTGTTCTTTTATTAATCGCTGCATGGACTAGAAAAAGATCTAATATAAAAGACCAGCATATAAACTATTGTATTTCTCAATAAACAAAACAATTTAATGTGGTAAAATAACAATTGGATGGGAGTCCAATACATATTATTAAAATTAAGATGGTTCAAGTCAGAGAAAGGCACCTTAGGGTGTCTTTTTCTTTTTTCTAAATGACAGTTTTGCCTTAAAGAAGATAAATTTTCAATTGATGATTACCATGAATATATAGATAAAGTTCATCCATATATTTGTAGAAAGGGGGAATTCAAATGAAGAGAGAGGATAATAAGATTGGTCATTTTACATCTGAAAAAGGAAAAAAAGACTTTCAAAGTGCCTACGATGAATCAATGGCACTTCTTCCACAACCTAACGATACGAAAGATATAGAAACTACATATGGTACAATTCGTACGTATTACTTTACTAAAGAGGAAAATAAAAATAAGGAACCAATACTCTTACTCCCTGGACGAGGTGCATCTACTCCAATGTGGGTACCCAATTTAGAAGGGTTAAGGGAGAAAAGGCCTGTTTACACAATAGATTTACTCGGTGAACCTGGAATGAGCGTGCAAACGAAGGTGATTGAAAACCAAAAACAACAAGCAGAATGGTTGAATGAAGTAATTGAAGGATTAGGTTTAGAAAAAGTACATATCGTGGGTGTCTCCATTGGAGGTTGGACAGCAATGAACTTGGCCAGATATAATCCTGAGCATATTGCTACGGCTAGTTTAATGGATCCAGTCTTTGTATTTGCGCAAATATCCATAAAGATGATTCTAGCATCTATTCCAGCTTCCGTCCCTATTGTGCCTAAGTTTATAAGAGAAAAGATGTTAAGCTATGTTTCTGGAGGAGCAAAAATAAATGACGATGAACCTATCGCTAAGTTAATCGAGTCGGGTATGCGTAACTATAAACTGAAAACACCAGCACCTGATCTATTTAGTAAAGAAGACTTAAAAAATATCAATGTTCCAGTGCTTGCCTTAATGGCTGAAAAAAGTACAATGCATAATTCAGTAAAAGCAGTTGAATCTGGAAAAAAATACGTTAAAGATATAGATATAGTGAACTGGAAAAATGCATCTCACGCCATCAATGGTGAGTTCTCTAACGAAGTTAATGCGAGGATCCTTGATTTTATAGAAAAACATTCTAATGATAACTAAGTTGAATGTGGAAAATATATTGTAATAACAACTTTATCTATTTTCATGGATATGTATAATTACATAAAAATTCAGAGGAAAAGAGAGTATACTTTCTTATTGTGTAATAAAGATAAGGCCCGCCTACGGAAATAGGTGGGCTTTTTTTTACATATAAAGAAAAGACACTCACATGAGTGTCTTTTCGATAGTTTTTTAGCAGAAGCAAGCAGCTCCAACGATGATTAATAAAATAAACAATACAACTAATAAAGCAAATCCTCCGGCGAAGCCACAGCCGCCACAACTACCACCAAAGCCCATCATAGTTCCTCCTTTTAATAGGAGGGGAAAACTAAAGGTTCACTCATGTGTTTTAACGGATTCAATTTACTTTATGCTTTTACGAATGAATGGAGCAGGTTCTTTTCAAAATAGATTTATTTATTCTTAGAAAGAGTTCAAGGGCAAAATAGGAGAATCTATATTATTCATTAAGAGGGAATAAGTGAAAAATAAAATATCCAAAAATACAGATGGAAATCCGCTTTTATACCTTTCATTAAAATAATACTAGCATTATATATTATAAGGAATACTTGTCCTTAATTGTAAATGAAAGGGGGGAATTGATATGAGTTATGGCTATGGTCATCCTCCTGGAAAATGTCATAAACATCACAATGAAACTTTGTCAACGGGTGTATTACGTAGACATTCCGCTACGTTGTTTCTTACTGTGGAAGCTATGAATGTTGATCCAGATGATACTCATACAGTAACTGTTGAAATGTTTGATTGGTCATCGGGTTCTCCGGTATTGTTACCATTAGTAGACCCTTCAACACAAACATTGGCACCTAATCGATATGTTACTTTTCGTTCAGCAGCTCTTCCTCCAGGAGTTTTTGCTTATGAAGTAAGAATCATTCGTTCGAAAGATAGAGATGTTGTTACGAATGTTTTTGGTCTTAGTGCAATCGTATTTAACCCACAAGAAGGAAATAATGTTTTACAACATGATTTAGCAAAATTAGACCTTAAATAGATTTTGTAAAAGTCCATTTATTGGACGTGATTAAACAAAAGGGTAGAATTATATCCTGCTCTTTTGTTTTAACATCAACTATATTAGAGTTTTAAAAAAATCTTTCATCATTTTAGCATCTTTAATGTTCACCGTCACACCTTCTACTTTATCTTTCTTCTCATCTTTAGCAATCGTAATTTGCTCCTTATTATCAACCCAAACAAGAAATTCTTTTTTTGCGTCATCTTTATATGTAACGGTTATAGTAGAATGTGCAGATTCTCTCTTTTTTTGATCTAAAGTGATTGTTTTAGGTGTTCCATTTTGAACTGCTGAAACGATAGATTGTATCATTTCTTCGTTATCTGCTTGAGATTTGGAAGTAGTATGATTTGTTGTTTGGAGTATTTCAATGTCTGTAATATTAGCGGAATTTAATTGAAAGGTATTTTTTGTATGTTCTTGCTTAACTTGTGAAGCTTTATCTGTAGCCGAGGTACTTGTACAACCTATTAAAGTGAAAGATAGAGCGGTTAGAGCGCATATATAAGTGATTTTTTTCATAGTATCCCTCCTTACGAAAAAAATACAACAATTTTCTGTTAATTGAGGTAGTAATTGTAAGGGAGAATACGAGATGTTTTAAAGTGGAAAATTAAGCTGTGCTATTCTCTATAAAAAAATCTAAATAACTTTTTTCATATTTTATGTTTAACATTTCGAAAATGGGTGTATTACATATAATATAACAAATAATTCATTTTAAAGGAGGAAGTTAAAGATGGAAACGAAGTATAGTAAACCTTTTGTATATGAATTTATTACGGAGAAAGAGGTCATGAATGCGGCGAATGATCTAGTGAAGAAAGGGATAGACCAAAAAGATATTTACGTATTAACACATGAGAAAGATAGGACAGATAGAATCGCAGACAATGCGGACGTGAATACAATTGGAATAAAAGAGGAAGGACTTGGGACAAGCATTATTAACGTCTTTCAAAAAACGGGAGATCAGTTAAGAAATAAGATGCAAGAGTTAGGGCTTAATGAGGAAGAAGCAAACTTCTATGAAGAAAAACTGGATGAAGGGAAAATCTTGTTATTCGTTAAGGATTTAGAAAGAGTCGGTGAATGGTTACAAGAAAGAAGATGCATGTATTCTATTTAAATTTGTATCCTTTAAATCTATAAATCTATTACGAAAAGGAGATTAGAAATATGAGTGAGAGCGGGCTAAAAGAACAAATTACTGGTAAGGTTGAAAAGAAAAAGGGCCAAGTAAAAGAAGGAATTGGTGAAATTACAGAAGATAGAGAGTTGAAAAATGAAGGGAAGTGGGAGAAGACAAAAGGAACGATAAAAGAAAAAGTCGGAAAAGTGAAACAAAAGATAAGTGATGGATTGGATAATAAAGAATAATACATGTTTATCAAGCTTTGGTTACATACCAAAGCTTGATAAATCCAATATAAAACGAATATAGGAGGTTTAATTGTGGGACTTATTATTACGTGTATTGTAGGTGGACTTATTGGTGCGTTAGCTGGAATGATTACAGGAAAAGACTTTCCTTTAGGTATAGTTGGTAATATTATTGCCGGATTAATCGGATCTTGGGTAGGTAGTGCGTTATTTGGTCATTGGGGTCCTGAATGGGGAGGCATCTTTATTCTTCCAGCTTTATTAGGTGCAATCGTCTTTATTTTAATCGTTACATTCTTTTCTAGAATGCTGCGGAAAGCGTAAGTATTATAATGAATAGTAATCTTAAGTTTATTATATATAGCTATAAAGTTAATAAACTGATAAATATACATAAAAAAGCATCCAATTAAACTAATTTGGATGCTTTTTTAATGTAATCTTCATAGGAATGAGTGGAGGATGAAGAACCCCCACTCATTAAAATTACACTTTCTATTATGTATTAAACCATCGTTACTTTTTCACAATTATTTATTTTTACGACCTGCCTTGGTTCTATATGAGATAAGTCATCGCTATTACCTATATCCACTACAATTGTATTCGTTAGTATGTTAATAATGGAACCAACTAATTTTGTAGCATGATCGTGTCGATAAGAAAATTGAACAAAATCTCCCTTTTTAAAGTTGTGCTCTTCCATAGATAGATCCCCCTAAAAATAATGTTTATACATTATACATACACAAATTTATAAGGTTTAAACATTTGGTAGTATTTTTTTTAGTGTTAAGCTGAGAAAGGTGTAGAAAATTTATTTATAATTAAAATGAAAAAATATGTTTAAAACTAATTTTTATGGGTAATTAAATAGTAGTAGTTTGAGATAAGGGGGCGGAAATGATGAATTTGGCAATAAATATTTTGCAAAATGATGTAGGTTATACAGTACAACTTAATGGTGAGATTGATGCATATACGGCATCAGATTTAAAAAATAAGATCATGCCTATTGCAAGTGAAAAAGAGGTTCATATTGTAGTAGATTTTCATAACGTAGATTATATGGATAGTACAGGTTTAGGGGTTTTTATAGCGCTATTAAAAGCAGTTAAGAAAAATGATGGAAAACTAGAGTTTATTGGTGTATCTAAAAGGTTAAAAAGATTATTTGATATTACAGGACTAACAGAAATATTAAATTTGAATTCCGATTTTGAAAAAGTAGAAAGAAGGTGACTAGGGATGATGGAGAATTTTGAAACGATAGAAATGAAAATTCCTGCAAAAGCAGAATATGTGGCTATTATTCGTTTAACAATGGCTGGTGTTGCGAATCGAATGGGCTTTGCTTATGACGATATAGAAGATATGAAAATTGCTATTAGTGAAGCTTGTACAAATATTGTACAACATGCATATAAAGAAGACGTTGGAGAAATTACAATTGTCTTTGGTTTATATGAAGATCGATTAGAAATTATGGTTGCGGATAATGGGGTTAGCTTTAATTTTAATAACTTAAAAAGTAAAGTTGGTCCGTATGATATTAATAAACCAGTAGAACATTTGCCGGAAAATGGTTTAGGTTTATATTTAATAAATACGTTAATGGATGATATACAAATTATGCATGATGAGGGCATGACAGTTTTAATGACAAAATATATACAAAGAGAGCAGGTGGAGAATGATGGAAATCCAATCTCAACCTACAAATCTTACTAAAGAAGACGTTATTAAACTAATTGCAGAATTCCAACAAAACCAATGTGATGAAGCGCAGGAAAAATTAGTTAATCACTATAAAAATCTCGTACATTCCATTGCATATCGCTATTCAAAAGGTGGGCCGATGCATGAGGATATTATACAAGTAGGAATGTTAGGGCTCTTAGGCGCAATAAGAAGGTATGATTATTCGATAGGGAATGCTTTTGAGCCATTTGCAATACCTACGATAGTAGGGGAAATAAAAAAGTATTTACGTGATAAAACTTGGGGTATTCATGTTCCAAGGCGAATTAAAGATTTAGGCGGGAAGATTAAACTTGCGATAGAGGAGCTAACAGATCACCTGCAACGTTCACCGAAGATTATAGAGATTGCAGATCATTTAGGACTATCCGAAGAGGAAGTGCTAGAAATTATGGATGCGAAAAATAATTATAGAGTATCTTCCTTAGATGATGTAGTTGAAAACTCATCTGATGGCAGTTCGGTAGCGAGAATTGAATCTGTAGGTGAGGTAGAGCAAGGATATGAAGAGACAGAAAGACGTCTCGTTTTAAAGGATATTTTTAACGTATTAAATGATACGGAAAAGAGTGTTATTCATTATATATTTGGTGAAAATTTAAATCAAAAGGATACAGGGGAACGATTAGGTATTTCACAAATGCACGTTTCTCGTATTAAAAGACAAG
Source organism: Bacillus cereus group sp. N14 (assembly GCF_016483555.1). NCBI lineage: Bacteria > Bacillati > Bacillota > Bacilli > Caryophanales > Bacillaceae > Bacillus > Bacillus cereus group sp. N14. Next base: position 8,629 of record NZ_JAEHBQ010000036.1, on the reverse strand, counting down.
CGATAAGTAAATTGAAGCAAGCGGCGTTTTTAGATACATAAAAAAATTTAAAGAATTATGTTTAAAACATGAGAAAAGGGGTAGTTATTAAGTATAGGAGGAGATATAAAAATGTCACACGATGTGAAAGAACTAATCGAAGGATTGAATGAAGATTTAGCAGGAGAATACTCGGCGATTATTATGTATAACCATAATGCAGCTACAGTTTCTGGTATATATAGACAAGTGTTAAAACCTTTCTTTGAATCTGAAATTAGTGATGAACAAGGACATGCCCTATATTTAGCGGAGAAAATTAAGACGTTAGGTGGTACACCTACTACGATCCCTTTACCAGTGAAACAAGTAGAAGATGTTAGAGAAATGTTAGAAGAAGCTAGGAAGTCAGAATATGAAACAATTAAGCGTTATGAAATGAGAAAAGAACAGGCAGCGAAGTTAAATATGACAGAGTTAGTTGTAAAGTTAGAAGATATGATCGCAGATGAAACAAATCATATGGAAGAGTTAGATCGTCTTTTAAGTGATAAAGCAATGGTGTTAAATTAAAAGTGGAAATTTATAGAGTGAAAGAACAAACTCTCATTTCTGGGGGTTTGTTCTTTTTCTGTGTAAAAAATATGTTTGAGTAGGAAATTTTCATTTTATAACTGAGTATGTAATACTAGAAAAATAGAAAATGATAATAGATTTACATTTTAAATACGAAAAGGGGAAATAACTTGTGTCCATTTTAATTGTCGATGATAATCCGGTTAACATCTTTGTAATTGAAAAAATTTTAAAACAAGCCGGATATCAGGATCTTGTATCGCTGAATTCTGCACAAGAGCTTTTCGAATACATTCATTTTGGAAAAGATTCTTCCAGGCATAATGAAATAGATTTAATTCTATTAGATATCATGATGCCTGAAATTGATGGACTTGAAGTTTGTAGGCGATTACAAAAAGAGGAGAAGTTTAAAGATATTCCTATTATTTTTGTAACAGCTTTAGAAGATGCGAATAAATTAGCTGAGGCTCTTGATATGGGGGCAATGGATTATATTACGAAACCTATAAATAAAGTTGAATTGTTAGCGCGTATGCGTGTAGCATTACGCTTGAAATCGGAATTAAATTGGCATAAAGAACAAGAAGAAAATCTTCGAAATGAACTAGATTTAGCTACACAAGTACAAAGAAACTTATTAAGTAGCCCATTAAGAGAAGAGCATATAAAAATTGAAGCAAGTTACTTACCTTCATTTAAACTAGCTGGAGATATGTATTATTGGTATAAAATCGATGAAAATCGCTACGGTATTATATTATTAGATGTGATGGGACATGGTGTATCTGCTTCATTAGTTTGTATGTTTATTTCGTCTGTATTACGTGAAACGATTAAATGTTTAATCGATCCAGAACTCGTTATTAAAGACTTAAATAAATATATGACTCTTTTACATAATGAGAATGACAACATTCCATATTATTTTACAGCGATATACTTAGTAGTGGATACAGAAAAGAGAACAATTGAATATGTAAATGCAGGACATCCTTCTGGATACGTTTTAGTTGATGAAACAAATGTAGTTGAACTAGATCGCGGGAGTTGTGCAGTAGGATTTTTTGATGAAATAAAAGTTCAGAAGACAGTTATACCTTTTGAGAAGAACGCTCAAATCGTATTGTTTACAGATGGTGTACTTGAAGCAATTGCAAATGATGAATTTGAGTCTGAAGAGAAATTACGCACTTTTACAGAAAGAAAATGGGGAGATTTAGAAGAAGAGATAGAAGGGTTTTACAAGGAAGAACAGAAGAAAGCACAATCAGATGATATGTGTCTAATTATGATACAAACGAATGCGAAATAAAAAGCGTATGAAATCCAAACAAAGGATTTCATACGCTTTTATTGTATTTTTTGATAAATTTGTTCGTTAGGATTAAATTGGATATAATGCGGCATTATATTTGAGAAACGAAGAGTTTCTTTATTTCCTAAACATAGGAATCCATTGTGACCTAAACTTTCATAAAATAGTTGCTGTACTTGGTTTTGAAGTTTACCTGTAAAGTAAATTAAAACGTTACGGCAAAGTATAATATGAAATTCGTTAAAAGATTGATCGGTTACTAGATTATGCTGCGCAAAAATAATGTTTTGTAAAAGAGATGGATTAAAATAAGCAAAGCGATTATCTGTTGAATAATAGTTAGAAAATGCTTGTGTACCGCCAGCTTGTAAATAGTTTTTCGTATAAGTTTGCATTTTATTTAACGGAAGGATGCCTTGTTTTGCTTTTTCTAACACATTTGTATTCATATCTGTTGCGTAAATAACAGCTTTTTCACTTAATCCTTCTTCGTGAAGTAAGATAGACATTGATAATACTTCTTCACCGGTTGCGCATCCAGCATGCCAAATTCTAATTTCAGGATACTTTTTTAATTCAGGAATGACATGCTCTCTTAGCGCTTTAAAAAAGTTAGGGTTACGGAACATTTCAGTTACGTTAATGGAGAAATCATTTAATAACTGTTCTAAAACCCCTTCCTCATGAATTACTTTTTCAATTAATTTTGAAATGGTAGGGATATGAGAAATCTGCATTCGATTACAAATTCTTCTATAAATAGATGTACGAGCATATTGGCGAAAATCGAAGCCAGATAGTTTAAATACCGCTTCCAATAGTAATTCAATTTCTAAGTTCGTGCGCTTATCCATATCGACGGATGGATCAAAATTATAATACTTATTTTCCACTTAAATTAAACCTCACTTATTTTATTAACCATACACTCATTACTGAATAGAGTTGATGTAAATTTAATGGTTTACTTATATAATCTGAAGCGCCAGCAGATAAACATTTTTCTTTATCATTTGGCATTGCTTTAGCAGTTAATGCAATAATAGGTATTTCATGTAACCCTAAATTCATTCGGATATGTTCCATCGTTTCATAACCGTCCATATTTGGCATCATAATATCCATTAAAATAAGGTCGATATTTGTATTACTTTTTAGTATTTCTAAACACTCTATGCCATTTTGTGCAGTAATAATGTTAGCATGTTGTTTTTTTAATGCATTTTGTAACGCAAATATATTTCGATGATCATCATCGACAATTAAAATGGTTTTCTCTTGGAAGACGTTATTAGTTTCTGGGATAACGATAGTTTCCTCAACAACTTCAGCAGGAATAACTTCATCTACTGTTGCTGCGACTTCTAAATTGGATACTTGGATTTCATTTAATCCATTTGGAAGGTTAGGAATATATACGGTGAAAGTACTGCCTTCTCCTACATGACTCTGTAACGTAATCCAACCACCTAACAATCTAGCAAACTCTTTACAAATAGATAAACCTAAGCCTGTACCACCATACTTCCGAATCGTTGCGCCATCTGCCTGTTGAAAGGCTTCGAAAATAAGTTGATGCTGTTCTTTAGCGATACCAATACCAGTATCTTTTACTGAAATTGTTATCCAGTCCTTACTTATAGACTGCATATCATGACTCAAGTTGCTTGTTTCTATTGAATCGAAATGTAAAGAGACAGATCCTTTTTCCGTGAATTTAAATGCATTGGATAATAAGTTTTTAATAATTTGTTCAATCCGTTTTGCATCTGTGTAAAACAAATCAGGAATCGTATCACTATCTTCAACAGTAAATTCAACATTTTTTTGTGCAGCGATATGTAAGAAGTTTTGGTGCATACTTGCCGCCATATCACTTATGTTCGTTGCTTCAAAAATGACGTCTAGTTTTCCGGCTTCTACTTTAGATAAATCTAGTATGTCATTAATTAAAGTAAGTAAATCTTTCCCTGATGAATGAATGACGGTTGCTAATTCAATTTCATCATCGGATAAATGATTATCATGATTTTCTCTTAACATTTCAGATAATAGTAAAATACTATTTAATGGTGTACGTAATTCATGTGACATATTTGCTAGGAATTCTGATTTGTATTTTGAGCTACGTAACAACTCGCTTGCTTTTTCTTCTAATTCTAATTTAGTAATTTGTAAGTCAGCTGTCTTTTGCTCAGCCTCTTCAGTTCTAGACTCTAATTGTTCATTGGTTGTTCGTAATTCTTCGGCTTGCATTTGTAGTTCTTCCGCTTGCGTTTGCAATTCTTCTGATTGAACTTGTAACTCTTCTGTCATTGCTTGTGATTCATGTAAAAGAGTTTGAATTCGCATACGTCCCATAATACTATGGATTGTTAAACCTAGATTATCAACAGTTTGTTGGATTAAATCTTGATGTAAGTCTGAGATCTCAGTTACACTTACTAACTCCATTACTGCAATCACTTTATCTTCAAATAAGATAGGGACGACTAGTAGATTTTGAGGGCGTATTTCTAATAAGCCGCTAGTGACATAACGAAATTCTTCTGGTATTTCTCGAAGAATAAAGCTTTGTTTTTCTAAAGCACATTGCCCAATTAAACCTTCCCCCATTTTAATAGATTGTTTTCCAATATCAGCACCTTGATCAGCGAAAGAAGCTTTCTTCACATAGTAGACAGTTTCTTCAACTTCTTCACGTACATAGAATGCACCGCAAGAAGTTTGCGTTTTTTGTATAATTCCACTCAAAATTTTGTTACCTAACATCTCAATAGAAGATACACCTTGATACATTAAAATTAATTCTGCAAGCTCAGTTTGTAACCATTCTCTTTTCGATATTTCGTCTAGTAGGTGATTTGTTGTATGAGCAAGATCTTTTATTTCATCATGTGTATTTACATGAATTCTTTCCGTAATTTTTTCTTTAGAAGAAATGGATTTAATAGCTTGAATTACATTTTTAATCGTTTTTGTAATGGAATTCGAAATATAGAGTGAAACGATAATAGAAATACAAGAAAGTAAGAACAATAAACTGTATAACCAAAGCTCTAATTTACTATTTTCAGTATCTAATTGTGCAGCTCTTTTTTTCGTTAGTTGCTCCTCAGTGCTGCGGAAGTTAGTTACCTGCGATTGTAATGATTGAATTTGAGTCGTATCGATTGCTTGTACGTTATTATTATTGCTATTCGTAATGAGTGGATGAATCTCTTTATTAATCCAACTAGTAATGTTTTCATTAATCTGTTTTAATTTTTCTTGCTGAGAGGGGTTATCCTCTAATAGAGCAAAAAGATCTTGATAATGTTTTTCGTAATCCTTTTCCGCAGCGTTAAGGGATTGAACGTAATTTGCATCATTAGAAGTGATAAATCCTTTCGCTTTATTTTCAATTGTTAGCAATTCTTTCTCCACTTGATTCGTTAAATTAAGAACTTTAAAATCGTGATCAATAATAAAATTACGAGATTTTTGTAAACTAGAAATCTCATTGTTTAGCATAATGAAAGAAATAAGTAAGAACAAAATGATAACTAAATAACCAGCCATAATTTTGTAGCGAATACTAAATTTTGCTTTCGATTTCATTAAAAATTCCTACCTTCAAGGTTATTCAAAGTTTTCTATTGTAAAGAATGAAAAACGTAATATATATTATATCAGTTTTCATAAGGCCAAACTAGAAATCCCCCTATTGTATTAGGGGGCTCATTTTTCATAGAGGAAATCATTTTGAAATATAAAACTATATATGAAAAGTAACAATCGAGGGAATAGGGGGATCATATAACTTTTAAGAAGGAAAGAGTGTTCTTAAAGCTTTTTTTGCATCTATTCCTTCAAAGATAAATAATACAAGCTCTCTCTTTTTTACAGTAAGGAAAAAGGATACTAATGTGCTTAAGTTTTTAATAGAAGTAAGTGTTCCATGTTTACTTATAAATACATTCGTTTGAAATGTTGTCATTAAAGCATAAAAATGATGAATCTGCGTTATTGTAGGTGTTTCATTATAAAGAATAGTAGTAGATTGGATTGCATTCATCGAAATATTCCTTTCCATATAGTAAGCATAACAATATAAACATACCCGTTTTAAAAAATGTTAAACATATAAACGTAAAAAAATATAATTATAGTTTTTTACGTTTAGAAAGCGTTACGAAGGGTATACATATACTACAAAGAGATTGACTGAAGATGAATTATAAGATTTCTAGTCTATAAAAATATACTTTTACTTTAAATAAAAAGGAGTCTGGTATACATGAATGAAATGATGATTGATATTACATTTGATTTAATTTACTTGTTAAGTAGTTCGCTTGTAATGCTTTTACTATTCGCTTTTTTCATAAATGGTTATGTTAATAAGAAGATTAGTGTATACAGAAATGAAGAAAGATAAAGATACATTATATAAAACTTTAGGAGGTTAATAGTTATGAATGTAGATAGAAAAATAGTAGGTGTTTTTAGAAAAATCGATGATGCGGCATTCGTTATTAATGAATTAAAAGATAAAGGATATCCAGCTGATAATATTTCAGCTATTGCAAAGGATCAAAAGGAAATTGAACATCTGGAAGAAAAATCGGGTGAAAAAGTGAATCATGAAACTGCACATAAAGCGGATATCTTTTCAGCGACAGGGCTTGTGGCAGGAGGAGTAGCAGGCGGACTCGGAGGTTTATTAACAGGTCTTGGTATACTTGCCATTTCTGGAATGGGTCCAATCGTAGCGGCAGGACCTATCGCAGCAGCTATCGGAGGAGCCGGTATTGGCGGAGGAGCTGGAAGTTTAATAGGAGCATTTATCGGATTAGGAATTCCTGAAGAACACGCTAAGAAATATGAAGAATACATTTACGATGGAAATATATTAATTTTAGTAGATGCAAAATTAGATGATAAGTTAGAAATTTATAAAATATTTGATAAGCATAATGCTTATAACTCTGATTTCTTTAAATAATATTTACTTCACATATCAATTATGCAAAATGTAAACATAGTGAATATCGTTTTTTGATCTTACAACTTTGGCGCGGCCGAGGAGTCGTATGACTATAAGAGAGGAAGGGCTTATAGTAAAAGATCAAGTTCTATTCTGTTATCCCGCATTAACGGGCAGTAAGACCCCCACCTCAAAATTCAGTGAAAACAAAGAAGTTAGGCGGGGATCAACTGCCCGTAAAAGCCCGATTGGTTCAACTAATAATCAGTGGGGGATGCCCCCCACTGATTATTAGTTTCACTTTATTGAAAAGGAAGGGGTGTCTTTTCGTGATTGTAAAAATAGTAAAGGATAGTAGTAATAGTTTCCTTTGTACAGTTCAAAATCAAAATGGAGAGAAGTATGTGAAGAAATGGTTTCGTAAACAGAAAAACAATGAAGAATTAGGACGACCAACTTTTAAAGAAGTAGAAAAGGACTGGAAAGAAAATAGAGAATCTTTTATGTATCCCAATATTAAAGCGCTTTATTAAAATTAAACATAATGCGCGTTTTATTCTTACAAAACTGTCACATTCCTGTAAGGTAATTCAATAGATTAGTTACTTTTTCCATGTCATAATAAAGACATAAGAAAGCTAATTAAAACTACAACTTATTAGGAGAGTGTCAGTCATGATTGTAACAACAACGTCTGGAATTCAAGGTAAAGAAATTATTGAGTATATCGATATTGTAAATGGTGAAGCTATTATGGGTGCAAATATTGTTCGCGACTTATTCGCTTCTGTTCGTGATGTTGTCGGTGGTCGTGCTGGTTCTTACGAAAGCAAGCTAAAAGAAGCTCGTGATATCGCAATGGATGAAATGAAAGAACTTGCAAAACAAAAAGGTGCGAACGCTATCGTTGGTATTGACGTAGATTACGAAGTAGTTCGTGATGGAATGTTAATGGTTGCTGTAAGTGGTACAGCTGTACGTATATAAGTAAATAAACAACAGGCTCACCCCTCGAAGCTTATGCTTTGAGGGGATTTTTTTGTCCTTGCTTATTCCAAGGTCGCTTCTGTTCTTGGATTATGAATAATTGTTTCCTGCCTTGCTATAAAATTCATAAGCAAAAAAGCCAAATAAATAGCCGATTGCAGCTCCTAAACTCACTGCAAGAAGTGAATAATCTGGGAAAAACATGCCGAAAATCAAACCGATTATACAGCCAAGGAGCATTCCAATTGGTATTAAACTATCTAGTAACACTTGAGCGTTTTTTGATTTTTTCTTACCTAATGTGCCGTTGTCATATTTATTTTTAAGCCTTCCAATCACATATACTACAATACCAACGCCTTCATAACCAGGTATGTTAGGTAACGGAATTCTATGGGCATACGCTCCGGTAACAGGAATTAAGTCAGATGGATTAATTGGTCTAACTAACATACGAACGAGAACTTCATTCTCTTTTAATGGTTCTATATTTTTATATTCCACTTGTAATACATCTTTTGGGTTGCCAAACTTGTGAAATTGAATGTGTTTTCCGTGCAAGATGAATGTGCCCCTTAGTTTGATTGGGTTTATTATAGCATTTTTGGTTTGGGTGGTTATTTCATTAGTAAAAAATAAAGGGGAACAGAAAGTCGTCGTTTATCCATTTGATAAAATCGATTTCTCCTGAATACATAGTAATATAAGAAAAAGACGCTTTTGTGATATTATCCCCTTTAGGTAGACAGTGTGAAAAAGACCATGTATACACATGGATGTTACACTATTACTTGGAGGGG
>NZ_JAEHBQ010000035.1:0-33542 GCF_016483555.1 Bacillus cereus group sp. N14 | reverse complement strand
ACGTACGAGTTAACTTATACTGTTTCTGACTCTAAAGGACATACTGTTACCGCTAAACAAACTGTAACTGTAAAACAGAAAGTAGAGCCTAAAGATGAAGCTCCAGTTTTAACGGTACCTGCTGAAGTAATTATCAATGTGGGTGATAAATTCAACCCACTTGCTAGTGTTAAAGCTACCGATAATGAAGATGGTGATATTACTGATAAAGTAATTCATATGGGCGAAGTTGATACATCTAAAGCGGGAAATTTCGAAGTAAAGTTCCTAGTTCGTGATGCAAGTGGAAATGAAGTAACCGCAACACAAAAAGTTATTGTGAAAGACAAAGACACTGAAGACGGTTCTGATAATGACAATAACAACACTAATTCTGGAAACGTCTCTGATGATAACAATAACAACACTAATTCTGGAAACGTCTCTGATGATAACAATAACAACACTAATTCTGGAAACGTCTCTGATAATAACAATACTAATTCTGGAAATGGTTCTGATAATAGCAATAACAACACTAATTCTGGAAACAGTTCTGATAATAACAATAACAACACTAATTCTGGAAACGTCTCTGACAATAATAATACTAGCAGCAATAACAATACTATTAGTACTTTGGAAAATAAAAAAGATACCATTAAAGAGCTTCCAAAAACAGGTGCAAATTCAAATAATGCAACAGCAGCAGGCATATTAGCAATCCTTGCAGGTATGTTAATTACTTTTGGTCGTAAATTTAAAAAAGTTATTAAATAATCTTTTCTAAATATTAAAAGCCATTATCACTATGAAGTGATAATGGCTTTTTTATTAATCCAAACTAATTTCTTCATTATTTTTTTCTAAATCTCCACCAATTAAAACAAGTTGTAATTGTTCATATATCTCCTGTGTATCAGGTGTACTTTCTGCCTGCTTACGTTCACGTTTAACTGCAGTATCATTTTCCACTAGTATTTCTTCTTTAGTTTCTGCGACCATTTCTATGTGCTCGAGTACCGCTATACGTTCTAAACCTTCCATTTCTTCTAAATCTTCTACATCATCAATTATTTCCGGCGCTTCTGTTTTTATAATTTCCTTTTGTTCTTTTTTCAATTCAATTACTGGTTGCTCTTGTACAATGCTCTCTTTTTCAAGGTTAACTTGAGCAACTTCAATTACCTCTAAAGGTTTATTTTTAGCATTTGCTTTCTTATTTGCTCTTGCAATAGCAATTTTTACTTTCATCGCTCTTAAAGAAGAGGATATTTGATTTAGTATTCTTCCTACCCCATAGAAACGAATTGCCTCAACTATAACACCCATTACAATTCCAAAAATCCATGAGCTTGAAAAATACCCAACTAAGCCAAATGTTATAACTCCTGGTAAATATAAGCTAGCATAGGATATTAAATTAGGTATAGCTTTTTCTACTGTTAATTTAAAGCTATATTTAATTATTAAATATATAGCACTCAACCCCACTATTAAACCAGCCAGACTTAATAATAAATTTTTAAAGGTTTCACCTATCATTACAATTTCCTCCCTTAATGTTTAATTTTTTTATTAAATCCCTCTTTGCTTTTCGATTTTTTTAAAAAATCAAATAAATTCATCGCTAATTGACCTTCTGCAATTTTTCGTATCTTCTTAATTGATTTTTTTGTCTCAGGTACTATTTCGATATCATCAAATTGTATATACGCTGCTACATCATACAAGTGTTGATAAACATCTGAATCCGATACATTAGTTGTACCAGATGCAACAATCTCATCTACCATAAGCTCATTTTCTTTATATTTAAATCCGCTTATTTGATCTTTAAGTATTCGTTCAACTATTTTCTTCTTATCATGGTTAACTGAAGATAGCATAACTTCATGAATACCCTTCTTCTTCATCCATGAAATTAAGGAGTTATATACGCCTTCTTCAAGAGATTTAGTCTTATTAGTTTTTCTATTAAGTAATTCTCGCGCTCTCACAGACGCATGAGTTACCCATTCTTCAGTTGTGCCTTTAATTTTCTTTCCATTTTGTATTTGTTTGATTAATGCTGTCTGAAGATCACCTGAATCTCCTAACATGGCTGATAACCCTTCGGATGACACAGTTCCATTAATAGCCTGACTAGCTCGATTTTCTTCCGCTATTAACTGAGCCATCGCTTCTTGAAACGAATTTGAGTAAGCAAAATAGAATAACCTACACTCTTGTTCCTGACCAATTCGAAAGGCCCTTTTTGCAGCTTGTGCCATAATAAACACTTTGTACTGTACTATCAATGCCTCCAATTATTGTACAAAGGAGCACGCTGCCCAATATCAGCAACGACATGTGCAAAGCAAAAGGCAGACTGATAGGTTTTACCTTCTACAAGAACTTCTATCATCCGCGGATGAGTATCAGATATCTCAACGTCTTCTAAAATCTTAGCTATTCGCTCAAATCCATTTAGTTCATTGTTTTTAGTTGTAACATGCATTGTTTTTCCTCCTACTATTTAGAATGAAATTTGTTTAATAAGGTAGTGGAAGTGTTACAATTCCTCTGGAATAATTGCATAATAAAAGTCCATTTCAAATATATTCAACTACTTTCGTCCTTTCTTTATAGAAATATCTATATCAACGGCAGAAGCCTAATTGTTTTTTAAACACAAAAAACCCTTTCGGGTATATGAATTTTTGAAAGCAATGCGCTTCACAAAGTCATTTCCCCGAAAGGGCTGTAGTATTTATGGATGATAAAAAGAAAAAAGTAATTCTTAGGTACATTATATAAACAATTAGTACGATATTCAATTTGTTTTTCATTTTGATTTAGAATTAATATTTGAATAATAATGTTTATTGGATCCTTATTTTATATTTTTTCTACAATAAGCTCATATTCAATTTTCATAAAAAATCTTATTCCCTTTATTATTTTAGCTACAGTATAAACAGTTTTATTTATTAAGTCTTCCCATACAAGAAACCCACTACCTACTAATTTTCATTGAAATCTTAATTGGCATCTTGCATCTCCTTCTTTTCTCTATTTTCAAATATTTCATGACTAATTAGAACTGTACAAAATGGTATGAATAGCGATATTGTAACAAGCAATCAAATTTAATCTATTTTTCCTAATATCAAAACACTTTCTATTTCTCCAGTATCTTTCTGAATAGAAAATAAGCAATCATACCTAATTTAAAATTAAATAATTTGTTTTAATGGAAAATATTACTTTTTAAGGGAAGTTTAGCATATCAATTATTTAAGTTCTAATTTTATAAAAGGAGGAGAAAAATGAAAAAAATTATTAGTATTTCATTAGCATTTATGTTTGTTTGGTATTTACTAGGTATTGACCCCGCCTCAGCCGCTGGTAATATCCAAAGAATCGACAGTACAACTACATTTGAAGAATTGACATACGAAGAGGCAATGGAACGTATAGCAAAACGTAGTGGACGTCCTATTCAAGAAGTAAAGGCAAAAAATCCAAATAACCTGCAAACATTGGGGACTTGTGATTATGGTGAAGCTACTAAACAATTAGATACTGGAAAATTTTATTACCCATATCTATATACAATTGTTCAAAAATGTCGTGATGGAAGTTTCGGATGGATTGGAAACGTAAATCATGCAGGTTTAATTAGAAAAGACCTTTGGGGAACAACTAAGCAATTTGAAGGTGAAGTAAAAGCATGGAATAATGATCAAAAAGGATTAAACTATCTTGTATCCGGTGATTTTTATAACTATGGAAATACAACACAAACATATAGTTATGGTGTTAATACGCCAAGCGTTTCTTTCGGTTATTCAGTTACTTCAAGATCTGACCATTATCTATATTGGCATAGTGGTCAAGGGTATATGAAGATAGTTCCTTAAGCATAAAAAAGCATTCGTTCCCACGCAAGAACGAATGCTTTTTAGTTTTAAAAAGGATGTACCGTCAATGAACTAGAATATTGTCCGTATAATATCATATATTTAACTAAAAGAAGGTGATTTAATGAAAGTAATTATCCGATTATTACTTTTGCTAAGTTTAGTAGTAATAATCGCTGGATGCACTGTTAATAATTCCTCAGATACCATCCTATCTGTAGGTAAAGCGACAAATCCTCACGATGCACAATTCAAAAAAACAAATGATAGTAAAAAAATTAAAATTATTAACGATGTTTTTAAAGAAAAAAAGTGGTCTGCTAATAAACAATTTGATGTTAGAGAAAAGATACCAGATTTAATCCTTGAAATAAGTAAAAGTAATGAAGGTTTCTCAGCATTAATTGTAACAGTGTACTTTAATGAAAATGGTGCTGATGTAATAAACTTCAAAGGCGAACATACAGTTTTAAATAAAGATGAAGCTGATAGAGTTAAAGAAGCTGCTTCTATATAATTGGCTTAGTAAGTAAAAAGACGTCTTCCTCAGTTGAAGATGTCTTTCTTATGCAACTGTCTCTAAATTTTAATAATTTATGAGAAATACAGAATTTTTTTAAAAACAGGATATTACGAACCTATACATCCGGATAGTAGATGAAGGCGCAGTAAAAATTATTCTTATATCAATTTAATTTAATAGATAACGGAAAAAATTTTGTTTCAAATAAAATGTAAAGTGATAATAAAGTTATTTAATTCTGATCTAAAAATATAAGAGCCTGGCTACAAATCATATTGTAGTAAGGATCTTTAAAGTTGTTTAATTCTTATTGAACTAACGGTGCAGGATAGTTTAATAAGGAATGCTATAATTTATTAAAAGGAAATTGTTATTAAAGTACATGTTTTATAAAAAGAGCGAAAAGATTTTCAAGGAGGCTATTATGAAGTACTTTGAAGAAGCTAAAAACATTTGGAAAAACCAAGTTCCAAAGAATGGTCAATCAGACACTATCGAAGGTGAACTAATAAGAGCAGTAGAAAAGCTTCGATATGAAGCACAAAACAATGGGAATGGTAATTGGGATGAGGGCTTTGAGCGTTTTTGCGAATACATTTGGGATATTTTAAATGACAGTAAAACCTTCGAAAGCAATTCTTTAAAAGAAATTAAATTTGATATTAAAACATTACTCGATTATGAAAATCCTTATCTTGAAGACGATTTATATGATAGAATTACTGACCGAGTTGTTGAATGGAGTATTGCTCATAATGGTCCAATTAGAAGAGAAAAAGATCCGAAACAGTATAGGTAAGTTATTCAACTAACGGGTGCTTTAGTTGAACAAGAGTCAAACAACTTTATTATTGATTTTTGAGTGAAAACACCTTTAAATGGATAGAAATTAAACAACTTTATTATCTCTTAACAGATAAACCGAATTAAGGGGGACAAACATCACTACTTTCCTCAAAACATCGCGTCTTTTTTATTAAATAAAAGCAGTAACCCAAAGAAGCATAAACCTGCATTTTATGCAAAGTTATACTTCCTGTTATAATTTAATGTACTTAAAAAATATCATTTGTAACTTTTGAGTAAGTGTAAAAATTCCATATTTATTATAAGTTCTATATAAGGAGTCGTTCTTATGGAAGGAAAAACATTGTTAAAATATATTTTTTACTTTTTTTCTTATTTACTTGTTTATATACCTTCATTTCCAGTTATAGTTATTCTTAGTATGGCTGGTGCCTCTCCTGATGTGGAACATACTATACTAGAATGGGTAATTACAATTTTTGAGATAACAGTTACAATTTTAGGTGCTTGGTTTTTTAACTTTATTTTTAAAAACATAATAGGAATTAAGAAGAATACAAAATTCACTTGGGCTATCTGTATTCTTCATTTAATTCTTATATCCCTTTGACATGGAGACTTCTTCTTTATTATTAGATCATTTTATTGTGAATTTTTTTATAAATAAAACTATATTTTTAACCCTAAATATTTAATCGTGTACTTGCATACTAAAGAAATAAATTCCTTTGTTTGTCTTAAACAAATATTCTTCATAACAGCATGCATAATAACCTCCTGGATCTAATTTAATCCAATAAACCTCATCTGGTTCTTGACTGAATACATTTAATAACTGCTCTATTATATATTCCTTCGAAGTCAATCCATTTAAATCATATCCATATGGTATCTTCCCAAGCCAAGAAGACTCTCCATTGGGATATTGGCAAATAAGGAATTCTTTTTTCCATTCTTTCAAGTGTATGAGTTCTAATGTGTCATTACTTGTAGCGTATGTCGCCTTTCTTGCAATTTCAAAAATATTGTCCTTTTTATTTTCTGACATAACACTAAGTTCATAATAATTACTTACATATTCTTCTGCATTTATATCAGCAAAATCACCTAGAATTTTATTTATTCTTTCCATATATAGCCCCTTTTTTAAATAGTATAATCTTTCCGCTAAATATTAACAGATATCTTTGATAATCTAGTGTAGTGCAATCTTGAGAGAAAGTGCCCCTCCTCTTGGTAAGAGTACTATTTTCATCCCTTAAACTGCAGCTTTTGAGAAGTACTAAAGTGTGCTTTCTACTAATATTTACCCTCATTTTAACAATCCACAAACAATTATCTGTCGAACAAATAACCATTTACTTTTCCCTTTTTTCAATCTATTAACACCTAATCATATTTCCCTGTATTTATGCATTCATTAAATATGATTAGTGATTTCTTGGAGATGAATATGTATCAAATAAAAATGATAATGAAGAATTGATGTCTAATCATCAATTATCTGCTGCCGCATTTGATCCAAATCTTATTGGACCTATATTTCCATCTACTCCAACATTTACAATACCTACTAGACCCACTGTTAGCACTGAGCCGACTGGACTGACCATATTTTTCACTCTCCCTGCACCAGAACCTGAATCTATATTACTTGAGCCAAATACAAATAACGTTCTAATTATGGAGGTCTTAGTTCCTATAGAATCTAAAAATGACAAATCACTATTAAACGTGACAATATCTTGCTGTCAGATACAAGTGTTTCTAGAAACTATTAAATGGGTAGATACCCCAGGCGACCCAGTAACGCCACCAGCTCCAATTCATTATCGTATTGTTACGAATATTGGAAATCTTAATGAAAACATAAACTTAGCTATAGTCTGAAATGGTGGGGTTTCTGTAATAAAAGCCCCTGGTAATCCAATTTAACTAAAAATAGGAATTACCCTTTTACTATCAAAATGAAAATGCTAAATTTTCTATGTTTAACATATCCAGTTATCTTTTGCTAGCTGCTCTTTAATTTATGAAAAAAAGATAAGATTCTTTATTTCTCAACATATAGAGTATTGGATTTTTGCTAACAATCCTGTATTATGTGAACAAAGAGTAAGGTAAGAGTTACTCTTTGCCATTTTAGTAAAGGTTCTGCTGGAAACAGCAGAGCCTTTTTACTTGGTTTAAAAGTATTAATACAAAATGAAATTTTCATTGTATTCTTCCTCTGTATTTTTTCTTAATCTGTGCTTCAGTGAATCCCTCGTATACAGCAAGCACTTCAGGAAACCCACTAAAACACATATCAATTATAGTGTCATCTGTTGTTCTAATATAGAAATACTTAACCTCACTCACCCATCCATGTAATTATTGTGTCAATAGTAACTCTTAATCTCGTAAATGATGAAATACTCGATATTGAAAATATTTATAAGGAAAAGTTGGGTACACGTGAATACATATATAATACGAATTAGTAATTTTTAATATAAAATAGATAATAGATTATAATTTGTCTTTAAAATTCACATATAAAACCACCTATTTTTTAATAGTTGGTTTTTTCAATTTAATTTAAGATACTATAAAATTATTTTTCACCTTTTAAATTCAGCACTTATTGGCATATGGTCACTGAACTCAATCCACTCTTCATAAGAACCTATTTCAATAGATTCTAATTCGTTAAGAAATATTTCAGAGGCAAATAGACAATCAATATGAAATGGTCTCGCTTTTTCTTTTCTAAAATAATGGGTCGCTTTTAACTCTTCACCTTGTTCTTCCTCAGAAAAGTGATGATATGCACTCTTAATCCCATATCCTTCAAGAAATTCAACCACCTCAGAATGTGTCTTAACTCTTTTGATTCGATCATATAGCTTACAACTGTTCCAGTCACCT
Organism: Bacillus cereus group sp. N14; assembly: GCF_016483555.1. NCBI lineage: Bacteria > Bacillati > Bacillota > Bacilli > Caryophanales > Bacillaceae > Bacillus > Bacillus cereus group sp. N14. The sequence goes on along the minus strand of NZ_JAEHBQ010000035.1, from coordinate 25,418 downwards.
ACAATAATACATGGCTCATTTAATAAAGATGCATATTTCTCTAATGCTAAATATATTTGTCCTATGTAACTATCATAACGTTTTTCACCCTTTTGTGACCAAACAGCAAACATTATAAATTCTTGTTTGTCAGCAGAGACTTTTATTGGAACAATATAGGGAAATGACCTATCATAATCAGGATGAATTTCAATTTGATACCTTTTATCAAAAGTAATTATTCCAATACCCTTGTTTGGATTATCGCCATCCCATAAAAATTTTTTGATACCTTTTTCTTTGTCAATTTTTCCCCATTTTTCCGATTTTTCACACTCTGAAATTACCAATATGTCTGCTTTAAGCGGTAATATTTTATCGATTTTCTTCCTAAATGCCATGCCTGCATTCCATGCAACTATTTTCATTTACCCAGCTCCTATATGTGACTACATAATATTATACAACCCATCAACACCCTAATATTTTTTCACATCCGAAATAATTGATACATACATATTCAAGTAAAAAAGGTCATTGAAACAATGACCTTTACCTCTCATGTATTTACAACCTTTCTAACTATTCTTTGGTTTGTTTGCTGGAAAATTAAAAGCTTTAAAAACTTCTAAATGTACTCCAATAATTTGCCCCTCTATAAAATCGATAAATTTATTAATCTCTATATCAGGTGCCTTTGAATTGAGAGTGAAATCATAAGAAACAATGGCTTTAGCACCATCAATGTCATAGTATGTTAGATTAAATTTCGGATGATTTTCTACTCCTTTGACTAGTTCATCAAAAAAGTCTTTAATTGAGAAGCCATACACCTTTGGTCCCTCTCTCTCTTCAATCACTTCTACTTTAAGTTTCATATCTTCAATTTTAGTAATATTTATTTGAACTTTCTTCATAAGAGCAGTTTTTGGTTCGCCATAATTTACAAGTGCATAAGTAGTATTCATTTCAAATTGTCTTAAATCCATGTTCACCGCTGCCTCCCTGGATAAAAACACTCTCATAATTATATCCCCCTTCTAAAGTATTTGACAAAATAAACAACGGATATATAAGCATATTTGGCATTACTACCAAACATGCTTATATCATTTTAACCAAGACAACTCCTGCCTCAAGGAACGTAAAGTGAGACGATGGAAGATAGATTAACTTGGTACAAGGGATGGCAGGATGCCATCTTAATTGTTTAACAGATAGTAAATTGTTACTTGACAATTTTTCATAATCACTTCACTACATATCGAATGTACGTTTGGTTTATAATAGACATATATCGAAATGGAGGTGAAACAAATAATTATCAATAAAGCATATAAATTTCGTATCTATCCAAATAAAGCACAAGCGATCCTAATCAATAAAACGATTGGTTGTTCTCGTTTTGTATTCAATCATTTCCTATCTCTATGGGATAACGCATACAAAGAGACAGGGAAAGGTTTGACATATGGTACATGCTCTGCCAAACTCCCTGCCATGAAAAAAGAGTTTATTTGGCTAAAAGAAGTAGATAGTATTGCGATTCAGTCGTCTGTTCGCAATCTGGCGGATGCGTATACACGATTTTTCAAAAAACAAAACAGTGCTCCGTGTTTTAAATCTAAGAAGAACAACATACAATCTTATACCACAAAACAAACAAATGAAAATATTGCCGTTATAGGCAACAAAATAAAATTACCAAAACTAGGTCTTGTTCGATTTGCTAAAAGTCGTGAAGTAGATGGACGTATTGTAAATGCTACAGTTAGACGGAACCCTTCTGGTAGATACTTTGTATCGTTATTAGTTGAAACAGAAGTGCAAGAACTTCCAAAAACACATTCTTGCATTGGAATTGATGTAGGACTAAAAGATTTCGCCATTTTGTCAGATGGAACAATCTACAAAAACCCAAAATTTTTCCGATTTTTAGAAGAAAAGTTGGCAAAAGCACAGCGTGTGCTTTCGAGAAGAACAAAAGGTTCCTCTCGATGGGATAAACAAAGAATTAAGGTAGCTAGAATTCATGAATATATATCAAATGCTAGAAAAGATTACTTGGACAAAATTTCAACTGAAATCATCAAAAACCACGATGTTATCGGTATAGAGGATTTGCAAGTATCAAATATGTTAAAGAATCATAAATTAGCAAAAGCAATTAGTGAGGTTTCCTGGTCACAGTTTCGAACAATGTTGGAATATAAATCAAAATGGTACGGCAAACAAGTCATTGTTGTATCGAAAACATTTGCTTCCAGCCAATTATGTTCTTGTTGTGGATATCAAAACAAAGACGTTAAAAATCTAAACCTACGTAAATGGAACTGCCCTTCTTGTTGTACACACCATGATAGGGATATTAATGCAAGTATCAATATAAAAAATGAGGCAATAAGACTTCTAACCGCAAGGACTGCGGGGTTAGCCTAATAAATTAAAGTTCAATAGAACTTTTTACTTAGGAATCACCCTCTTCTAAATGAAGTGAAAGTGGGGGTAGTTCAAATTTGTATCTTACTAATCATTTCTGACCTCGATTTAAATCATTCAGTTCATTCATCTCCATCTTATTTAGTACACTACAAATGACTGTTATCTACCTTACTTTTTAACTAAAAAAGCTGCTTCAGCATATTTACCTGAAGCAGCTCTTGTTATCTCAAAAATGGTAATGGTGCTTGCTGAATTCCGTTTTGAGTTGAAATATAAAAAGATTTTGCGAATCCTTCACCGTGAATACATTCGTCTATTACGAGCATTATAGGAATTTTTCGTAAGTCTAACATTAGCTCCTTTCTAACATGTTCTGCTAAAGCAAGATTTGATATAGATAAAATAAAAATGCCTGGTAAACTCTTCGTATTTTCGAAGTTCAATAAATTATTTGGTCCATTTTGAATTTGATCTTCCCAAATTTTCAATCGCGATTTTAAGTGCTGTGCATATCGCTGCCCCTGTTGCACCCTTTCAAATATGAAGTTTTGATTTCCAATTGGAGTTTTAATTTCTCCAACAGCAATTGGATTATATCCCCTACCAGTACCTTGTAGCTTCGGATACCAGCACCAATTTTTTAATAACTGTTGGCCTACTGCAAACTCATATTTTATCTGATTCATAGTGACAAATCTCTGTACACCCGCCACCCCAAGTTTTAACCACTGTTCTGGCTTTAATGAATAGTTTGTATTACGGTTATGATAAGCCCACATCATTAAATGACCTGCAGTATTTAGTGTAATTGGAGCAGAGGTTTTAGGTTGATCCGGAAATAGCCCCGATTTTATCTCCCATCTACTAACAAATCCATACAATACTAGCTTTTTCAGCGATTCGGAAACCTGAGACCTACTAATTTTAGACTCCACAAAATTTTTAATTTGAGCTTCAGTAATTGCTAATGAATCCCAAATAAGCTTTAGTATTAAATTGTCTTTTTCATTTATAAAACCTGAATTAATTCTGTCATAAATACTACGTAAGTCTGTGAGTGGTTTGAATTTATCTGGAAGAATTGGTCCCCCCTGTAAAGAGGGGTCATCCCAAAGTGATAAAGATTGGTCCCTATTAAGCCAATATTGAACCGCCTTTCCATTCTCTTGTACGGAAACCTGCGGCGCACTCATTAGTTATATAAAAACGCCGTTGGGTCGTTAACTTTTTTGCGTCCAAAAGGAAACTTGAAGATAACCCCCGACCCTCTCTCTTTTTCTACATCCACATTCACAATTCTCATACTTACTACTTCATCCAATACTGGCTGTTCGATTGTTTTAGGGACAATTCCTTTAATTGTGCAGCCTTGGTCCAATTCAACAAAAACTCCAAAACGCGGGTCAACATTTACAACTCGCCCTACAATTGTGTCCCCTTCAGCTAATTCAGATAACAACTGATAAGGATTTTCCACTGCCGCTTTCCTAGAAACGTGAATTAGTCGTTGCTCCGGATTAAATTGTAGAACCTTAACTGGGATGCGTTCACCAATAGGCGCATAGCGATCCACAGCGTTTTTATATACCCTTCCATAGTTTAGTTCATGTAATTTCATGAAGCATTCCGCACCATTAATGCGTAAAAATATAGTAGGAACCTGAGCGTTCATGTTGTACCCTGTTACTTCTGCTTCGTAAGTTGGCTCTTGCAATTTTTCATCCTGCTCCAATTCTATTAATTCACGAATTAAAGCGTCTGCCGATCTCCTACTTGCTTCTTTTACTGATACCTTAACTTTATTAACATCCAGTTCATCAGACATCTGAGTGATTACTACATTAAAAATATTACCTGTGAATTGTGTAATACTTCTAAAAGAATAATCTGAGAAGTCTTCTTTTTTACAAATACCTATAATCTTACCGTTTTCAAGGGCAAACTCAGCGTATTCAGTATCTGGATCTTCTTTATCATGTCTTTTAACCGTTCTCAATACTGCTTGAATTGGCTCTTTATATCTACGTAGTGCCTGTAGCTTTTCATAAGTTTTTGAATCCATAAAAATATCTCCTCTCCCTCGTTCAATATTTATAAAATTCAAAAATAATACTTCTACTTGGATTATTGATATTTTTAACTGAGAAACTAAGTGTTTTAGAAATATTTTCTAAAATTTTTAAAACTAGTTCTGATCCTTATCTTATTTGTAAAAGTTAATGTTAAAATAGTTGTATATTTAATCAATTAAATTTTTATCAAAAACTAATCCAATATGAACTATTCTTTTATTTTCAATTTTGATTGGAAGGGGAAAAAGAATGCGTAAACTGTTTAATGAAAAAAGGATATTAGAAAAAGAAACCGAGGAAGGTTCGCTTTATTTCATATTACCTACAGAGGCATTTCAGAAATACGTAGGACTTTGGGGGTATCTAATACGACCTGGAGAATTTCATAAACCTGTGAAGTGGGTAAATACATATAAAATGCACTCTTTGGATTCCTACGTATTACTAAATGAATTTAACCCTAACGAATATGAATACATGATTTTTGAAGAGTTTGGTTTAGCCAAACAGCTAAATCAAATATTGACTTCTCATGGAATAAATATAAACAATAGCTTTGAAGAGTTTTTGAATATAGCAGAAATACCAGCGGCAGCTGTAGAAGAAGTAAGAGATTGTTTAATTAAAAATGAGTGTATGAACATTTATCCAGAAGATTTCCCTATTGTAGATGGGTATGAATATGCATTTGCAGGAGAAAAGAAAAAATTCATTGTTGAAACTGAAGATCATTATGATGATGTTACTTTGTATGATCAAACCCATTACTTTTCCGATCATTACATTGTGGAATCATACAAAAAAACAATTAACGGGCAACATACATACTTATACAAAACACATTACGATGAGTGGTATCAACTTTATTCTTTAGACACAAGTGATAAGTGCTGGGTTTTTAAAGAAGTCTATGAAGAAGTCTATGAAGATGAATTGGATAACCTACCACTCTCCTCATATGAAAAAATGATAACTGAAAAAAGAGAGATTCCACAAGAAGAAATAAATTATCAATTAAATTTAAAGAAATTACATGACCCTAATACTGAATGTGATTTTTATTACTCTGACAAGATATTTGCTTTAGGCTTCTTAAATAATGGGGGAAGAATTAATGTAGTAAACATTGATGGAGAATTAAAGCGGTATAGCGAGATGGTTTTTAAAGGGGAACAGCCATTCTCAAAATGGGACGATTTAGTATATGTAGGTACAGCAGCGCAAAAGGAAATACAAGAAGATATTCTAACAGAGCAAGAAATGATGCAATTTGCTGTTTATATGAGAGAAAAAAAGGGTAAGTCTTCATTACATTAATTTCTTACGGGGGTCCCGCCACATCGCTATCAAGCTAAAGATTTATTACAACCCCCAGAACGAAATTTTTAGACTGTCCTGTAATAAAAAAGTTGGCTGTCTGTGTGTAACTTCTCAATGATTTATAAAACCCACCTACGAAACCGCCTTCTATTGTAGAGTTTTTCCTGTATATTGGAAAATTAAATTTGGAATGTACCTAATTTAACCATTTAGTATATAATAGTATCTGGAAAATAAAGGGAAATAAAAAAGTTTGTTTTTAATTATAGCTCTGGATATTTCTCAGTGTGTATTAGTATATTGAGTTTATAAAGGACTAATTAAATTGTAGATTGGGAGAAGATTAAATTGAAAGTGTTTAATAAACAAGTGCTTCGTTTTATTTTAGTGGGATGCACAAATACCCTGAATTATTACATATTCTATCTTTTATTAAGTCAATTAATAGGGTTAAATTACTTATCAGCACATATTATTGCTACTGTAATAGGCATAATAGGTTCTTTTTTTCTAAATACGTACTTTACTTACAAAACAAAACCAACTTTAAAGAAATTTTTACAATTCCCATTAACATATGCTGTTAATATTGTAGTTACAACTATCGGCATTTATATTTTAGTTGACTTAGTAGGTTTAAATGAAATAATTTCACCTTTCCTAGCATCACTGACTGCGATACCTTTTACATATTTATTATCGAAAAAAATATTAGTTACGAAAATTGCATAGGAAGCAACATTTTATACCTAATGAAACTTGTAATGGATGAAATGGCTGCATAATTGAAGTGAAATAATAGTGAAGACTGGTCTCTTAGAAACCAGCTTTTAAAATACTAACTAAAAATGTGTTTTTAAGGGTCAATCAAAATAAACAATACAAATACCCTCTAAAATGAAAAAATGCGCTATTCTTTCTGTAGAATCCTAGGAAAGGATGGCGTATTTTTGTAACGATGACATAAAGTTTGGTAAATTAATATAGATAAACTTAATAAATTTTCATCTATCAACTATACCGAAGTCATATTCGCTATAATCAAATAGTTAGAGAAAAATTTATACTTGTTTCTGTTGTTAGGTTTCCTTAGCGTGACAAAATTCACATTAGTTTATGCTGGAATTTGTTTAATAGTAAATGTTCTCCAAATAGTTCTTCAATGTGTTGCTTGAATTGTTCGATATGTATATTTTCCTCTCCCTTTATAATCTCATTCCCGCAAAAATTATAATTCTATGACTCTATCGCATACTTGTGCTACATATGGATCATGCGTGACAATAACAATTGTCTTTCCCTCTTTATTTAGATTTTTTAAAATTTGTATGATTTCATTTCTATTGTTATCATCTAAAGAGCCTGTTGGTTCATCGGCCAATATTAACTCGCAAGGCTTTAGAAGTATCCTTGCTATGGCAACCCTTTGTTGTTCACCACCTGAAAGCTCGTGTATTTTTTGCTGTAATGATACGCTCAGTCCAACTTTTTCTAAGGCGGCTGCTTTTAATTCTTTCTTTTCCGTCTTTGTTTTTTTTGCATAAATCAAGGGAATTTCTAAATTTTTATTTACAGTATCATTGTCGATGAGTGCATAATTTTGAAAGAGATACGACATTCTTGTCCTCAGAATCTTATTTGCTTTACTAGAACCCATATTAGGACTCTCTGCACCAAATAATTTAGCGACTCCGCTATCTGGGTTCTCTAGCATTCCTATAATATTTAGAATCGTTGTTTTACCAGATCCGCTTTTTCCAGTAATCGCAACCATTTCCCCTTCATAAATTTTTAAATTGAACTCATCTAAAACTGCATGATTTCCATAACTTTTACAAACATCTATTAGTTCACATATATATTGCATGCGTTTATATTAACCTCCCTTTATCACCGTTTTTTTATTTCTTCGTTCCATCGTGATTAATGCAATAATTGAGGCGGTAAATTCAATTAAAATAAGCATTGCCACCACTGTAAGTAATTTCAAATCAAACTCTTTCTTTACGATGAAGCAAATTGATAGTTGTACAATCCACATTAATACAAATTGCAACATGTATCCCTTATATGTTCTAAAAAAATCTACGCCAAATAAGCGATGTACCACTATTTTCTGCTGATTTTTATTGAAATACACAATAATATTCTGTGTTACCAAAAATAATATGCCTACAATTAGTCCACTAGTAACCGTTAATAGTATTTTCATTGTTTTTTGCAGATTATATATATCTTTTGAAATATATTGGTCAACTGTTACAAGATATCTTAAATTATCATCTAATCCTAATCTTTTAAGTTCTGGCTCTAGTGTCTTATACGTTAATCCTGCATCTCGCTTTATCAACTTAATTTTTAAAGGATCCTTCGCCCCTCCGCCTAATATAAGATCTCTTTCTCCAACAAAACTATTCTTCTCTGTCATTACTTCAATAATTTCATCTCTAATTTTGTTATTGTCAGATTTATATACATCTGGATTGAAACTAAAGATTTCCTGATTATTCTTTATCCAAATAATGTCTATTTTCCGATTGCGTAAATGATTCGGGACTTCTCTGTGCATTCTTTTTTCTTCATATTCTATTGCTGGCTTTCTCCATTCTTCAAAAAAGCGAAGAATTTCTTTTTCCCTGTTCTGATATTTTTCAGGTACTAATAAAATCCAGTTTTCCGTATCTTCTGAAACTTGCACGCGCTGATTATGTATGTCATATAGCGGAAATTCGCGAAGGTAATTATTATTTACGGTAACTGACCAAATTCCTTTATAATCTTTATTTCTAGACAATTCTATTTCTTCATACTCCTTGGAATCAATTAATACCGCTCCCATTTTATTTAAAATAGGATACAAATCACCATTTATACTTGACTCCGTTTTATGCATCCCTTGTTGTTCTTCATCATTCCCTACAGAAAGCGGATAAAAGACACCATAATCTTTGTTTTTCTCCCAGTTTTTTAAATTCACTTGTTTTTCTTTCACTGTAATATATTGTTCTAAAATAGACGTCCCTAATAAAACAAATATAATAGAACAAGTAACTTTCAACAGCGTATTGAATACAAATATACCTTTTGTATCTTTTCTATTTTTAATCATTTGATTGACTTTAATTTTAGAAATATAAAAATATGAAACGAGAGATAATATTGTAATAATGAGATACGTTTTACATTGATCGAACATAATGGTGTAGATAAACCCTGAAGTTACATTTTTTACGAAAGCAGTTGCAAGTACGGAAATACCTATCGATAAAACAAACATACTAGCAATGGTTCTACCTATAACGATAAACCATAAACGCACATTCGATACGCCGTGCATTTTTATTACGCCAATCCTTTTCGCTTCGTTAAATACATAATAAATGAGAAAACATAGGAGCACAATAAACACCATATACTGAATATAGGATAAAGAATTAATTGGTGAATCGAGAGCTTCTTCGTTATTACTAAGATTCCGTTTAAAATCGTCAGCAACAATATACTGTTTCGGCTTAAAATGCTGATTTAACTTTTTAGAGAAAAGCTTTAAAAATACATCGTATGATTTATCATCTACTCCTTCTACAACATATCTTCCTGCCATAGGTAAATGTTCGTACGACGTTTGAAGCGGTTTAATTGTAATCACATGATTATCTCCAAAATCTTTTATTATTCCCTTTTGTTTTGTATCTTTCGTATGTACTGTCGATAAAAAAGCATTACCTTGGAATGTGTCTATTGGCTTTAACACATCCCCCCCACTTAACTGAAACTGTTTAAAATATATCGTTTCAGTTGTTAGTAACACATACTTCAAAATTTCTGCCTGTTCATCTTCATGATACGCAACATTTGTACGAAAAATATTTGTATGTGACTCCTTTGCTGCCTCGAGTAATATAGGATAAATTTCACTAGGATTCGCAAAACCCAGTACATTTGGGATAACAAACTCTTTACCTATCCTCTGTTCTACCTTTTCCATTTTTTCGAATTCTTTATGATCCGTTTGTTGAAATGCAATAAAACCTGACAATATAGACGCTACAATAAGAAAAAACACAACTACTTTTTTCATAACACCCTCCCCTGTAATATTTTAGTATATTTCAATAAAAATGGAAACATCAGGGTGAATGTTGTCTATATGACTTTATTTTCAAACATTATTTTTCATTTCAAAATGGCGCACCGCCCCATGCCTATCAACTTAAGAAAAATAAATTTTCCAAAACGAAAAAAATAAGCTGACTCCTCAAAGTAACTACCTGTAGAGAAATAAAATTTTCGTTTAGGGGGTACTTCAAAACCTTAGCTTGATGGCGATGTGGTGAGACCCCATGCCCATCAACTTAAGAATTTACTTTACCCCCAAGTGTAAAAAAAACGCCATCCTTTCCTATAAGTCTACAGAAAGAAAGCGTATTTTTTCATTTTAAGGGGTATTTTATTTTGTTAGCTTGATAGTGATGGGGAACAACCAATTTTTTAATTTGATAGCGATGTGATAATACCCCTAATAACCAACATGTTTATAATTCTTTTTTGTTTTTCTTATCTGAATTTTTCTTTATAAAATTCATTATTACAACAAATATCAGAAATAGGGCTATGCAAGAGAGTATTACAGTGTATTTAGTTGAAAGGTAATCAGTTATCATTTTTAATCTCCTATTCTACATGAAAAATTAGTATTAAAAGTATTTTTTTACTAAATTATAATATTATTTTTGAAATTTATATATATCAAGACATACGATTTAAGGCAATTTTAATAAAAAATTCATTTGAAAGGAAAATGGTTAGGATGTGAGTTCAATATGATTCGAAGGGAGAGAATGAAGTACCATCAAGACTTTCACCAAAATCACAAAAAGTCATACAAGGGATAGCACTACCCATAAAGCACAAAAGACGTTATCCTTTCTGTAGAATCATAGGAAAGGATGGCGTTTTTGTATGTCTATTTCTGTATCCAATGAATTACAATTATTTGCTCAAGAGATTCAAAGCTTTTTATCTCCAAATACCTTACGGAATCTTGCCAGAGATGTTGGTTTTGTACAACGAACCAGTAAGTACCAAGCAAAAGATTTAGTCGCTTTATGTGTATGGGTGAGCCAAAATGTAGCTATGACTTCTTTAACTCAGTTATCTAGCTGTTTAGAAGCATCAACAGAAGTACTCATCAGTCCTGAAGGACTGAATCAACGGTTTAATAAGGCGGCCGTCCAACTTTTACAACACCTACTATCCGAACTACTAAGCAAAAAATTGGCCGTATCTATGCCGATTTCTTCTCCGTACACTTCTGTTTTCAAGCGTATTCGTATTTTAGATTCAACTGCATTTCAACTCCCGGATGTATTTTCTACGGTTTATCCAGGTGCAGGAGGCTGCAGCCATACAGCTGGGATAAAAATTCAACTTGAGTATGATTTGTTAAGTGGACAGTTCCTTCATATTCATACAGGTCCAGGTAAACAACATGATCGCACTTACGGCTCTTTGTGTGCCCCAACTGTGACAGCGAATGATTTATGTATCCGAGATTTAGGTTATTTTCATTTAAAAGACCTTCAATATATACAAGATAAAGAAGCCTACTATATCTCTCGTATCAAGTCGAACACACGTATATATCAAAAAATCCTAACCCTGATTATTTTCAAGATGGAAGAATCAAAAAAGGGACAGAGTATATACAGATAAATATGGAGGCCTTAATGAACTCTCTTCAGCCAGGACAAACATGTGAAATATTCGATGCTTTTGTAGGAATGACTGATAAAGTACCAACCCGCGTGATTGTTCATCGGCTAACAAAAGAACAACAACAAAAACGATTACAAGATCAAACTGTAAGAGAAAAAAAGAAAGGAATGAAGTATTCTCCTCGTAGTAAACGGCTCAGTGGTATCAATGTATATATGACAAACACCCCTACAGATATTGTCCCGACGGGACAAGTACATGATTGGTATTCTTTACGTTGGCAAATCGAAATTTTATTTAAAACGTGGAAGTCATTCTTTCAAATTCATCATTGTAAAAAGATAAAACCAGAACGATTGGAGTGCCATTTATATGGTCAATTGATTGCCATTCTACTCTGTTCTTCTATCATGTTTCAAATGCGACAATTGCTCCTCATGAAGAAAAAACGAGAGCTTAGTGAGTATAAAGCCATATATATGATTAAAGACTATTTTCTTCTTCTATTCCAAACTATACAAAAAAACACCCAAGAGCTATCAAAGGTGTTACTTCGTCTGTTCAATCTTCTACAGCAAAACGGGCGGAAATCTCATCGATATAAGAAGAAAACGGTCTTTGATATATTAGGTGTCGTTTACAATTGTACTATGTCGGACAATCAAGCCGCTTAATTCAAAAAAGTGAAACCCGTTAGGGTTTATTTCGCATGCAAATCTTTCAATCACCTACACTTGCCCTTTAGAAAAAAGAAACAATCTCGCCTAAAATTGACTTTGTATAAGCTTAGCTTGATAGCGATGTGGTGAAACCCCTTACGTATCAAAAATAACTACTAAAAGCAAAAGAGCCCTCTCTATTCAAGAAAAATAGAAAAGGCTCTTTTATTATTAATTTTTAGTTTATGGCATTTGATCTCGTAAATCTGCTAACGGGATAACCTTGTCAACGAGCCATAATTTCTTATTTCCATCATAAATTAAATTGATTTGCATTAATGACATGTTTTCTGATGATACACCATTGATAATCATTTTACTTTTAACTTTAGCAAGTACGTTTGCTTTGGTGGTATCGATGAAAGCATAGTACAATTCGCCATCAATGTACTCTGATTTAAAAGCTAACTTTTTCTTATCTTTTTCTTCTGCAGTACTTGAAGCAGGTGGGTTTGGTGCACCAGGAGGCGTCAATTCCTTCTTCGCATTTGGAGTTATATACGCTTCAACATTTGTAAGATATGATTCTCCTTTGCCAGTATCATATGTTCGGAACGCTTTCAAAAACCTCTCAGCTGCTTCCTTTACCTGTTGTTGATTATTACTCTTTAAAGCTAGTAATTCCTTCTCAGTATCCTTATATCTTGATTCTATTTTTAGTATTTTCTTAGACAACTTTTCCTTTTCATCTTTGATTTGGGCATTATCTGCGTTTATTTTTAAATTTAATCCTATGCTACCTATAAGCAATACGATTAATAAAATTGTTGTTTTTTTCATTTCACCCCTCCTATCTTGCCACCCTACCATAACCCGCAAAATGCTGTTGCCAATACGGTGTATTTAAATCTGCATAACCTATTGGATCTCCTGCATGGAACATACGATTGTTACCAACATAAATTCCAATATGTGAAATGCCTGGTTTATACGTACCTTGGAAAAATATTAAATCCCCTGGTTGTGGATCATTGGTTCGCTGTGTCATTTTAAATTGTGTTTCTGCAGTACCAACTAAATTAATACCTGCTTGCCCATATACCCACTGAATGAGTCCACTACAATCAAATGATGATTGTGGTGTTCTTCCTCCCCAAACGTAAGGCCACCCCTGATATTTAATGGCTTCATCCATTACCTTTTTAAATAATTCATCTCCGCCGGCTACTGGTCCACCACCACTACCACCTTGATAATATCTTAGTACATGCGGAACATAGTCTGGATCACCATAGCACCAATTATTAGCTACTGCCTCTGCACTTCGCCAAGAACCACATTTATAACCAGTTTTCGCTGTCTGTTCTGCAGAAAACGCTCTTGCATTCGCGTGAGAATATCCTCCATTAGAAAGTGCGTAGTTTGCATAACCAGTTCCATAGTTGTAGCACTGTAATGTAATATTTGGATCGCCGTTGGATTTTTTATGACAATCTGCAAAATGCATTAAACCATATTTAATACTTTCTTCTGGATCTGTAAAATAACCAGGAGGATGATTTTGTGATTCGGAACTTTGCATAACGTCCAACTGGGTTCCAGAACTTTCTTGCTGAATAAGTGCTAATATTAACGGGGTCATCGCTTCTATGCCGTGTTGGGCTGCATATTTCCTTACTAACGGCTCCCATCTCATTACTTCAGGACTAACACTTGCAGTACCTGGTGTAAAAGGGCCACCAATTCCCCCAGGACTGACTTCATCCTCACCCATTGTAGCAGTTAATAAAAATATCACTATACCTAAACCCGCAACAGCAGCCAAAATCACACCGGCTATTATTAATAATGGTTTTGCAACAGCAACTGTAGCTGCCTTTTGAGCTACTTTAACTGCTACTTTCTTCCCTACTTGTGCAACTGCTTTACCCGCTACTTTTGTACCTTTACCAGCCGCCTTCCCTAAAGAATGGCCTGCCTTTTTCAAGGCAGGCTTAGCATTCCCTAGTTCAGCTTCAGGATGATGTTCATTTTCAAAGTCGCGATTTGGTTCCGCACTCAATGTATAAACCCTCCCTCATGAGCTGAATTATTTTGGTTTTATGTTTTCTTTTGCTTTTACATTTTTTAAAGCTTCTTGTTGTGTTTGTGCTTTTGCATTAACTTTCTTAATATCTGCTCCTTCTTTTACATGTTGTTGATTATTCACTTTAGGAACATTTTTAGTTTGTTGTTGATTAACTGGTTTTACCTCTACTGGCTTTTGTGGTGTACTCACCTGGGAAGTAGTGACTGGCTTACTCTCTATTGGGTTCGCTGGCAATGGTGTTGTTCCTGACTGTGGTGGTGTGATCGGTTTACTCTCCACCGGATTTGCCGGCGATGATGGTGTGACTGACTGTGGTGGTGTGATCGATTTACTCTCCATCGGATTCGCTAGAGATGATGGTGTGACTGACTGTGGTGGTGTGATCGGTTTACTCTCCATCGGATTCGCCGGCGATGATGGTGTGACTGACTGTGGTGGTGTGATCGGTTTACTCTCCATCGGATTCGTCGGCGATGATGGTGTGACTGACTGTGGTGGTGTGATCGGTTTTGTTTGACCAGTTGGTGTTTTAATTGTTGCTGCTGGTTTTGCTGCTGCTTTTACATCTTCTTGCTTATTCTCAAGTCCACCATTATTTTGACTTGCTACTGGTCTAACTTGAGCTTTTACATCATCTTCTTTACTATTTAATTCCTCATTTGATTGCGCTACTGGTTTAACATCCGCTTTTACATCCTCTTCTTTACCTTTTAGTTCTGCCTGTTGCATTTCAGTGTCATTACCTTCATGATTCCCTCGTACTGCTAATTCTGGATTCTCTTTAGTCGCGGCTACTTCTTCCTTAACCCGTTCTTGCTCTTGATTACCTTTTCTATCGCGAACACCTAAATTTTCTTCTTTTTTCATTTGATTTATATTTTTTTCTTTTTCTGCTTGCATTTGTTCTTTTCCCTTGCGTTTACCATCTGCTACCTTTTCTTTTCTATCTGCATAGTTTTCTTTCAACTGTTTAAACTTACTGTAGCCTGATTTACCCACTTTTCCTGCCACCGCAGCACTTGCAAGACCCGCGGCGCCAGCTACTGCTACACCTCTTCCAACTGTCTTAGATCCACGTCGAACATCACGATATTTTTGCCTAATATTACTCATAGCATCTGATGCGCGTGCTGCTCCTGCACTTGCTGGTACTGTAGTAATAGCATCGAAAATTGTTTTACGGTATAACCACACACCCAAGAATGAAAGTATTTGTAGTATAGCTACAACTAAGTATCCATACTTATCAGTAGCACTGAACAAAATTGACGATACCCAGAACATTAAAGTTACCAGGAAACCAATTGCAACTTTCATAAGCAGCGTTCGGAACAATTCAGATAAAAATTTCTTAGCTGTACCAGTCCACGCAGGTACTAAAGCCATCAATAACATTACAGGTGACATTAGCGCTACGATGATAAACATTAATTGATAAAATAACATCGCCATACTGCATAATCCCAATACAATCCATAAAGGAGCATTGATAACACCTAGTAGTAATATGAGTGCCCCTCGCTCAAAAGTAGCATCTAACGAGAGTGTTTGGTTTTTCTGAACCTCAACTTCATCCTTTAAAAGAGCTTTTCTTTCATCAGGATCTGTCGTTGTTAACATTTTCTTTATTCTTTCATCTCCGATTTTCTTCATATCTGTTGTACCAAATTGTAATAATGTATAAGGTTGCTTTATTAATAGAGTGTGTGTTAAATCAGTAATGGAATCGACACCGCTTGAATGTCCTTCATTTGCTCCACTAATACTTTGAGTTGTATCAAGAACAGTTTTATTTACTTGCTCTGAAAAATTGTTTAATCCTTTGATGATATAACTTGAATTCGCAAAAAAACCTAGGGTAAAAACTAAAATACCTAATGCTTTTAACAATCCACCTAGCATCTCTGACTGGCGTCGTTGTACAAAGCCTACCCAGATAACCCAGCAAGCTAATAAAGCTAGCATGAGTCCAATTAGTTCACTATATATTCCATTACCCCAAGAACCATTGAACCCTGCTGCTTTAGATATTACCTCACCCAACTTATCTCCAACATCAGCAACTATATTTAAACTCATTGATTGGCCTACCAAACTTGTGACTAAACTACTAATTGCAAGGTTTACTGTCCATGCAATACTAATCAATATAAAAATAGTTGCTACAATTTGTTCTTTAATATTATCTTTCCATTTCCAAAATTTAAGAGATTCTCCAAATCCACCTTCTGGAGTATAAACATCGATGCCATAACTACTTGGTGGATATTCCTCAAATTTTAATTTTTCTTTACTTTTAGGAATAATGTCGTCAATAAGGGAGGGTCTGGGTTCTTCCTCTGCATAGACTGGTGTAGTTTTAAAAAGTAAATTAAATACTAAAAGCAAAGTACACATTAATAACAATAAGGTAATAAACTTTTTCATTACATGCTACTCCCCCTTTAGGGAAACCTATTAATCTTTTGAACTAAACTCATTAGTCGGTTTAGTATTTTCTAATTCATCAATTTCATTTCGTTCAGGGCCGGTATAACTTCGAACTTTGAACCCATCTTCTGTACGAACTACTCTTACCCATTTCACCGCTTTATCGATATTCTTAGGAGGCTTCTTTGAAATAAAGTTATACATAATTGTGTCCTTATCTACCACATATTCTTTTACAGTATAATCTTTGTAAGATAAATTATTTTGAGGTCCTTTATTAGGGTCTAATATTTTATTTTTCTCCCCATCGACAACTAATTTACGTATTGTTTTATAATCATGTTGTAAGTCGGCCTTTACAAAGTCCAACATCATTTCTCTAGGAGTGTGCCCCTGTTTATCTTTTTCTTCTCCTACATTTGTTTCGCTATTTCCACATGCTGCGCTCAAAATTAGAGCGCCAGCACATAGGCTAGATAGCATTAATTTTTTTAGTTTAGTTTTTACCATATTAACTCACTCCTACATTTATTTTTTCTCCCCCTTCTTCGACAAAGGTTGCATTAACTTCCTGCTTTTCATCATCATTTGACTTTCTATAATTCTTTCTTGCATTTGGTCTTGTATCGAATGCATCGTATAAATCCTTAAACACTACATCCATTGTGACAACACCTGTTCTTCCTTGGATATCTTGGAACAAGCATTGTCCTGTTTCTAAATTAGTAACAATCGCATGATTTTCCTCATTATCAGGTAATCCAAAGAAATCTAAGATTGAAGAAATTTCTTTACTGTCTGTGTTACGGAATGAGAACTTCATACCGATATTATTCTTAAATGTCTCATCTCCAAGGTCACTTGCACTTTGAGTAGCAAAGTATACTGCTGAGTTTAAGGCACGACCTTCACGAACTAGCTTACGAGCTAACTCTCGCCCTTGAGAAGTTCCCATGATTGCCCATGCTTCATCTAATAGAACAATTTTGAATTTAGTAGGATCCTTTTGAAAGAATTTTCTTGCAAAAGAAGATAGAGACATCAGCATACTAACTGATAAATTTTCTTGTAAGGTATAATCTTTCGGATCTTTTTGAATATCTGGCATATCAAGATGCTGAATTTGTATGATATTCACTGCTGTATCAAGTTCAATATCTCTATTTGTTCCATCACCAAAGATTAAGTGTGCAAAGGATAAATTCTCAAAAGCTTGAATATGAGCAGCTAATTGTTGATCCACTTTATCCTCACTATCTTCAAGGTATTGAGATACAGCTGTTAAGCACGGTTCTTCCATCCCTGCAACAAATTCTACAGCCGAAGCCAAACGCGGGAATTTTTCCGAGTTATCAGGTTTAATACCTGTAATGAAAGTAAGAATTGTCATTGCTAACTCAATTGCATCTTTTCGGCTATGTTTATGAATGATAAATGGGTCTAGTTTCCCTTCATCTCGTCTATCAGTACCTAGTGTAATTACATTTACCTTACCTTCTAAGCCGTGTAAATCTTCTGTCCAGTTCCCCCTCTCACCTTTTGGATCGACTATCAGTGTTTGGGCTCCTCCCAGTACCGCTAGGTAAACAATTAAGTTTGTTCCAAATGATTTACCAGAACCAGTACTTCCTGTTACTGCAACTGAAAGTGCGCTTGTTTTTTGATTTGCAACGGTATTTGTTGCTGCAAGTGAGGGTGTCATATAAACTGCTTTGTTTAAAATACCAGTTGTTCCAATATAAAACCCGATATTATCTCCTAAATCTTGTGTTGCACCAAACATACCGGCCGCCAGAACTCCAGGCTCCATAAAGTGTATATAATCATTTACATATCTTTTAGCACCAGGGATAAATTCATTAAACAGCAAGAACTGGTCTCCATATGGTCTTACTAGTTCAATCATCATCTCTCTATAAATGGAAATGAGTGAATTGGTATTTCGACGCATTGTATCCAAATCTTCAGCACATATACAGAAGGATACCGATGTCTTAACAAGTGGCATACGTGTCTTTTGTATAAGGGCCTGTAATTCAGTAGCTTCTTGAACACCTTCATACACGTTTAATCCAACAGTTTGTGAATTTTCCCTTGCATGTGCTTCTTGATCTTCTAAATCTTTTTTCTTTTTATTTAGTTTAGATAGAGCTTTACGATGGTTAATATTTTCTGTACGTACACTTAGTTCGATTGGGAAATCTATATTTTGGATCATATACATCCACTCTTGGTCTGGAAACTCCATTGTATATGGAATCTTGGATGCCGATAAGAAACTCATATATGCTGGATAATCTAATCCATCAGAACCAATTTGGGACATTTCTATATGTCTTCCTTTAACCTCTACTTCTGATTCTGTTAAACGTAATAAACTCTCTTGATTCGGAAAGATTGCAGAATCGTCATCAATTACTGGTGGCGTCCATCCTGCTGTAACAGGTGCTTCCAATGTACGATAGAAGTTTCGTAATACAATCCATTGCGTTTCATTCGTTTCTAAACTTCTTACTGCTAAATGTTTTCTTATTTTGTTTCTAAAGGCACTAGCTTCCCGCTTATACATCTCCAAATCAGTTTTTAATATTTTGGTATCACCAAGTAGTCCAAACTGTTCTGCAGTGTTTTTAAAGGTATGAAATGCAGTGTACAGCATTTCCTTAAGTCCTTCTTGTATGTGTCTTACTTTTAATTTCACACCTATAAAATAGCGATATTCTACAGCGTTTTTACCAAATTTTCTTTCTAACTCATGGACAACATCATCAGTATGATCGATTGCCAGCTCTTTTAATTCTCCACTGATTGTTTGTTTAAACTCATCGGCTTTCTCTTTAAAATTCTGATAAACAGGTATCATTAAGAGGTGTTTTTCTTCTTCATAATTCCAAAATAATCCGAGTTGTCGCATAAACAACGTATTTTTATCATCGTCTCCTTTAAATTCGTAAGGAATCCCGTATGCCTCATAATACGCCCAGCAAGAACCATCTTGGTTAAAAATCAAATTTTCATCAAAGTATTTGACTGGAAATTCAACCTGATTCATTTGTGCCTCCTTAGAGAAGAATATGAGACTAAACTAATTCTTCCGTATAGATTAATTAATTACTTTTTCTTAATTGAATCATCCTTAAATCGAACTACTGTCTTATATTGATAGCTTCCAATATTGCCAGTTGTATCTTTATAACGACTCAACTTCTTTTTTTCAAATGTAAATACAAAGAATCGATATATAAATTTGTGTGGACTTTTTCCATCCAATTCTACATTTCCAAAGAAGTACGCTATACCACCAGGTAATATTAGATATTTGAAAAAGACGTTGTTTCCTAATGGTAAAATCTGTTCTAAGAATATTATTATTAATAGTGTTCCAACAAAAATCCCCAGCTGTCTGTAAGGTACAGGGAAAGGGAGTGTTATATCCCTTATCCCATATAAACTCTTAGGAATATCCCAGATAGAGTTGTAAGTCCTTACTTCCTTGCGAGTCGGTTTCTGAGTCACTTATACCAACTCCTTAAAATTTCTATTTTTTACAAATGATCATTTAAATAATAAATTATATAATTTTGTTCCAAGGTCTTTGAATACATCTGGAGTGAATACAAACACAGATACAATCGCACAAAGTACTAACCAACCAATTAGACCAGCCATTTGTCTTTTTACAAGTAAAACTATTACACCGATGATTGCTACAACTAAAAAAATGGGACCTAACTGAGCTACTAACCAGTTTTTTGCATTCACTCCAAAATTAATGTTGCCTAAGACCGCTACATCCGTAATAGCAGGTAATTGCTGAGCAACCATATCTAATCCCAAAAGCTCCATAATTATTTACCCTCCACTTTCTCTAATGTGTTTTCAAATTTCTTCATAGAGCTAATTGAAAACTTGTTATCTTTATTTACAAGATTTAAATCATATGTGTATGTGTACTCTAAGCTGCTATCATTGTCTTTTAACTTAGCATCAACTAAGACTCTGTATCCTTTATCCTTATCTTCGTAAATTCGTAGGTTTTCTAATTTGCTAAATGTCATAATACCTTTTAATCCATTTGTTATATTACTTTTTTCAAAGTAATAAGCTATTTCTTCTGGTGTTCCTTCTGTATACACTTTAAATACAGATTGTAAAAATTGTTCTACTTTTTTAATTTCTGCATCTGTATTAATTTCTCGTCCTTCTGATTTGAAAGTGGCTATTTTATAAGGTGCCTTTTCTCTCTCTCCATGAACGATTGTAGGATTGTTAGGGACTACCATCTTCCCTTTCTCCATTAAAATCGGTATAGAGAAGTACCTTGTAACTTCTTTTGGTTCCTTTGGTGTGTCTGGTGCTTGTGTTGTTCCAGGAGCAGGATTATTTACAGGTTCTAGTTTCTGAATGATTTTTAATGTAACTTCTGCTTCATTTCCTTTTTGTCGGACCTCTACTGCTTCCGATTTAACTAAAGTACTAGAAGCGTTTTTTAAAGTATCTCTATTTAATCCACCTTGCTCATCGGATCCTTCAACTAGAAATTTCTCTAATCGTTTTTTTCGCTCTTCTGCTACATTCATATCAACTTTCCAATTAAAATAATTAGTGGCAAAACTATTCGCATATGCAATTAATTCTGCTTCTGACATTTTAATTTTTACGGGTTCCTCTTTCTTTTCCTGAACAGCTACTGCTCTAGGAGGACCGGCAAGTTGGATAAATGAAAGGGAGCTTCCTGCAAACACGAATCCCATCACACACCAAAATGTAACCTTACCTACTTTTCTTCCTGTTATTGCTGGAACTTTCTCCCTTGTTTTTCGTTTCTTCTTTTCTTTAAGAGCTTCTGAATTTTCTTGCTGCATATCTAATATTTCGGTTGTTTTAGTCTTTGCTTTTTTAAAGAATGTAAATTTCTTTTTTTCGGGGTTTTTCTGGGATTTCTTTTTTACCATGTCTTCACCTCTCTTTTTAAATGGTTAGGAGATTACAAATTTCATTGTAATTTCCACTAATCAACTATCTAATTTAAGTATGATTTACTTTTTTCGAAAATCTAAGAGAAATAAAAAAAATTTATGTTTTATATCAAAATTTTTTTAGAATGATTAAAACTAAATATAATGTTTATTAAAGTACATAAAAAAACCAATTCCATTAAGAAATGAAATTGGTTTTACACAGGATCTGTTCTCTATAGTAAGTATTACACAATATAAAAACCTAATATAATATATATCTTTAATATATATAAAGAAAAAAGATAAAACTTTTATACAGAGAAAAAATCGTCCTAAAACATTGCTGTGGTAAGGATTCGTAATTACTTTAGCCATAAAAAATCATAAAAAGTAAATACTGGGAACGTACTTAATGAGCGGGATGAGGATTTAAAACTACAAATTATCGTAAAGTAGGTATATAAAAACTACATATAATCATCGTTAGTTTGATGCAAGTAACTGTATAAATAATAAGTGCATATTTTAATGACTTACGAACAAACTTTCCACATTTATAAAAAAACTGTACACAATTTATTAACAAATTGGTTAAAGTTAGGAACAGAATTCACTTTTTAAACAGAATTAACAGATGTTTTTCTGATTTTAAGTAGATTAAAGGCAAGAACATGATAAGAACAGTAATTAAGGCTTTATATTATACACATCAGGTCAAAATTATTAAGATATCAACAGAATACTGAAAAATATTTCTGCTTTTTTGTAGATGAAAAGATGAAAAGGAGATTGATAATTCAGAATAAATAACTTAGAAATTGTGAATATCTCAATTTGTTTCACATGCACTGTATGTAATTGCATAAAAAATAGAGAGTTGTGATCATTAAATTTGAAAACTGACTCTCTACTTTGCTTGAAGTAATACACTCCACAAGTTATCTCCAACACGAATAGCCCTCCACTTTTGTTTTTTTCAAAAGTAGAGAGCTGTATCATTACATTGCTGGAAGCAGCTGATCAACCGTATGTGGTACTTCACTTGTTGAACGGTAATATGCTTCTAAGGACTGTAGAAACTGAGTTAAATTAAAGTCTTCAGGGACCTCAATTACACGAATCTTTTCCTTCGGCAATTTATCAATTTTTTCAATGAACAGTTCACGAATTTCACTAGGGATTTGATTTCCCTTATGCCCACTAGACTTTAAGAGTTCGCGTATTTCAATTTCTAATGCTGTATATGCGTTAATGTTTACGCCTTGCTCATAAGCATATTTTCTAAATAGTGATTCCTCTTGATACTGCATGTAGTTACGATGGTAAGCATCTACGGTTACAGGTACAGCATATTTCGCATGAAGCAGGTCATGCGCTTTACGGAATAGCTTTTGAACATTGCGTAAAGAGTATATAGCAAAATGAGTACCAAATTTAAAAATGGCCTCTTCTTGTTCATGTTTAGGTACATTGTGTGTAATTAAAGAATAAATACCAGTTTTAGCAGCTGTATCTAATACACGGTATTGAGAAGATTGCTTTAATAATTTACTTAGTGTATAAACAAGCTTTTTCGGATACCCTTCTTGTCGATCAATCATTTCTCGTAAGCCACGAACTACTTGGCGAATTTGACGATGACAAGAGTGTTTTAAAACGTTTATGAATTGGTTCATATCCTTTGCAAATTCAGCAATATTCATTTCAACTAACAAGTTTTCTATGAATTTAGCTTTACGCTTATATGTATCTCGTGGTGTAAATGGCTCACGGTATTCTGCTCCTTCTTCTTTCGCGCATAAGAAATCAGGATGTACAGATAAATGCAATGTTGTGTATTGCTTTTTATTCTTCTTCCCTTTTTCTAACTTGCAAATTTTAAATAAAGGAGATCCAGTAGCAGATAGCTTTGTTTCTAGTTCCTCAAGTACAGCACGAATCTGATGCGGGTATTTCTTATGTAAGTAACGATACATTCCACCAAAGTGAGTTGAATTACCTTGCTCATCAACTTTAAATAAAGAACGTTTCAGGGTAGTTTCGCGTTTCTGCTGCATTGCTACATCCATGAATAGTTTCTTAGCTGCAATGGATAACTCAAAGAATTCTTTGGTAAATACTATCGGGCTAATAAATGTATAGGCATTTGCTTTATTTGTTTCCTTATTCATGAAATCATTTAAGATGATTTTATATTTACCACTGTACTCATTTTCGATTGTAATGATGTTATGGAAACTTAATTTTTTCAAAGCCACATAAAATTGTGAGTGGTGAATATGTGCAAATGCTTCTTTATAATTTTTATAATCTTCCCAAAGCATATGAATTGATACATGTGAAAGCTCACCATATGTATTACATTTTTTATGAAGAAATAGAAATACTTCTAAATCAGCATTTGTAATTCCATATAACTTATGTTTTCTGCCTTCGTTTTTATCAAATTCACTTACTTTATCTACAATCTTTTTCATTTTCAGTGAAAAAGATGGCTTTGCTTTAGCGACAAACCCCTCTTCATCTGCAATTCGTTCTTCATAGGACATTGAATTCACAATGTCTTCTAAATAAGTATCTTTAAAACTATAATACTTACCTTCTAAAGCTTCTACTAACTTTTGCCATGATTTAATTGTTACAATTACCGGTGTTGTTGTTTCACCATTTAAACTTCGTTTGTTCTTTATAACGAAAGATTTTGCCATCTTTTTCACCTCCTTATATATTAAGTTGCAGATTTCCCCACAATTAGATATAGATTATCATTTTTGATTATATCAAATCGAATACTGGTGAAATCTGTCCCTTTAAGAGAGAAAACAAAAAAATGAAACGTGCCTCTATCCCTTGTGCGACAAGGGGTTTGACGTTTCATGAAAAAAAGTTTGTTGCCACCATAGGGCTATGAAATTTTTTGAATATGAAACGTATTATGTAGTGGGATAAATCTCCCGAAACCATTGATTTTATAGGGTTTTCATCTAATTTTGTTTGAAAGTTGTAGCCATCATATAGCTATAACGTTTCATGTTTTTAAAACAAGTTATATTTTATTGGAAACTGATGTAACCCTTGGTGTGTATGGCTTTGTTGGGGTTTTTGCAGTGAAAGTTGTAGCCATCATACCGCTATAAACGTTTCAGTTCGTTTCATGTTTACTGCCATCATATAGCTATAACGTTTCATGTTTTTAAAACAAATTATATTTTATTAAAAAGTGCTGCAACCGTTGGTGTATATAGCTTTGTTGGGATTTTTAAAGTGAAAGTTGTAGCCATCATATAGCTATAATGATTTTTGCGTATTTTCTTTCATATTTTATGAAATGGCTTTATATCAACGTTTATTACTAATTTACATAGAATAAAAAAAATTTTAGTCAAATGATTTTCAAGATATTCTCGTTTCATTTTTTCAAAGTTGTAGCCATCATATAGCTATAACGTTTCATAAATTACGAAATTGTAGCCATCATATAGCTATTAATTATTAAAAGTAAGAAGTAATAGCCGTGATAAGGCTATACAGTTTCAAGTAAGAAGTAATAGCCAAGATAAGGCTATGTAGTTTTAAATAAGAGTTAATAGCCCTGATAAAGCTATACAGTTTCAAATAAGAGCTTATAGCCGTGATAAGGCTATATAGTTTCAAATAAGAACTTATAGCCATGATAAGGCTACATAGTTTCAAATAAGAGCTTATAGCCACGATAAAGCTATATAGTTTCAAGTAAGAAGTAATAGCC
>NZ_JAEHBQ010000034.1:0-43308 GCF_016483555.1 Bacillus cereus group sp. N14 | reverse complement strand
CGAGCTCCGGTAGAATATCGAATCTCGATGGCTGCTTAGTCTTTTTAATACTGTCTACTTGACAGGGATAAGACCACCCCTTAATAAATAAGGGGTTGGTCTTTTGGGAATTCTCTATAATCTCTTAATATATTCCTTTAAAATATATCAATTACTCATAATATTTATCATATTCCACTGCATATTTAGTTTTTAATTGTTCTATTAACTTCTCATTAAATGAAATTATATCAAGTACATCCTGATTTATATATAATAAATAATTGTCATTATAAAATGAGATATATGCTGATGGATGCCCTTGTGATACATTTTGACAGTATTTATATACATCCTGATAATTTAAATTTTTTATAGATGCAAAAATTGTTGAACTTGTAAAATTATCGTTTTTTATTAATGTTTCTTTCCAATTTCTAATTTTAGTAAATTTACCTAAGCCTGTTTTTTCATGAATTCTTTTACCATTTATAATATATCCACAGATAAAGGAAGAATTTATTTTTTCGTTTTGATTGAATAAATTATCCAAGATATTTTTTAATAATCGAGTGTTATTATTCACAAATAAATCCATATCGAATCTAATTCTATGATTCGAAGTTACTTGAAAAAAGGGAGTTTCTTCAGTATTTGTAAAATCTACTTTGAATTTATCCATAATTAGTTATTAATCTCCGATTCTTCTTAATTCTAAATCATAAGTTCCAGATCTAGTTTTCTTATTTCCAAGAGCTTTTACTGAATCAGCACCTTTAAAAGCTCCACCATTGTGGCCATCTTTGTCTCTAGTTATATATTTAGGTTTTCCTTTTTTGTTAAAATATACTCTTGCACCATGAGAGTAAAATTTTGTTTCTGCGTATCCCAATCTGCTTGCAACTACTTTAGCAAGAGGTTCAGAGTTTTTCATTAGAGTTCTAATAGCAGTTGGTCCATATTTTTTTATAGCTGCTTTTAGACCACTTTTAACTATGAATGCAACAAGAACAGGAACCAAAGGAAGAGCAGATGCCGTTATTTCTTGTGTATCAATAGAATATTGCTCACCAGTTTCTTGATCCACAAAAATGGCTTTTAAATCTTCACCTTCTACATCAGTCACAAGAATTGAAAAATTCTTCTCTATTTCATTTCCATTCTCATCATTTAGTAATGCTTTAGCACTCATTTCACTTGTTTCAATATTATATTCCAATGTACTTTGCATTTGTACTTGATTAGTATCTAATACTGATTCAAAAGTGTCTACATTATCAACAACATTTTCAGTTATTTCAATTTGTTCGGATGATTCTATCCCTAAATCTTCCTTTACATCAACTTTAACTTCGGTATCTATTTTACTAGTTTCAGTGTTTTCGGTAACATTTACAATTTCTTTTAATGCAGAATCATTTTCTTGCGCTGCATATACAAACCCTGTAGGAACATATGTAATGAAAAGCGCTGTAATTATACTGAAGATAAAATATTTTTTCATTAAATTCTCCACCTTATTCTTTTATTTGTACTAATCCCATCCCAAATTTTTCTTTCGCACCTAATTTTATTGCTCCAAAGCGTAGATCCTTTTCTATGTCTTTACTCCCATTTTGAAGCAATATAGAAACAATCCCTGTTGTATAAGCTGTTGCATAAGAAGTCCCGCTTTGCATTTCAACCTCTCCATGTATGTTTAATACAGGTACATCTACGCCTGGTGCCACAAAATCCACCTTGCCTTGGCCGGCATAAGCATATAATTTCATATCCTTATCAATAGCAGAAATAGATAATACTTCAGGGTATTTAGCAGGGTAATCAGTAGATAAGCCAATGGTATTTCCTGTAGCAGCAATAATTATTATCCCTTTATTTGATGCATTTCTTATCGCTTCCCTTAACTTAGGGTCATCTTTAGAAAAGCCAAAACTTAAATTGATAATATCAACACCTTGTTCAACACTCCAGTTTATCCCTGATATTATATCCGCTATTTTTCCACTACCCTTTTCATTTAAAACTTGAACATCATACAATTCAACAGCAGGATTAATTCCTACCACATTATTTCTACTTTTTGTAGAAGCAATGATACTTGCAATCATAGTTCCATGATCTAATATAGCCTCTGTCTCAAAAGTATTATTTAGCGCATTATAACTTTTCTTTACCTGGCCTTTAAGTCCCTTTATGTCCTGATTAATCCCACTATCTAAAACAGCTACTTTCACAGTTTTAGAACCCGCAATTTTGATTACATGTTCAGGAAATAACGTACAAACTGCCCAGTTTTTCTGGCAACTTTCCTCTGAGATAACATAATTATTAGATACTTTTTTAGTACATCCAAACATGATAAACAACACTAAAGCGCATACAAATAATAATATTTTCTTTATAAACACCAATCCTTTTTAACGATCCCTTCAAAAAACGTCCCCTTGTAATGAAGAGGATTAATCAACACAAACTTAAAGTTCATATGACCCTTTAAATATTAAAGTCAATTGAATGTAATAAAAAGACTGTTTTTTACCAATGTTTTCTGGTATATTCAATGAGAACAAATACCAATATTTAACTTAGTTTATTATTTATATAATGCGATAAATATATTTTATAAAGATAAAATTACTTACTAACAGAAGCAATACGTAAAGTATAAATCAACATAAAAAAGCAATAATTACCTGTCACGAAAATATGATAGGAGATTATTGCAGTTATTTAAAATAACTTTATTATACATAAAAAGGTTTTTGGACAAAGGTTTATCAAAACTACAATAATTTCTCAAAAATCTCTTTCCGTGCCACAAAAACCTTATCAAAATATAGTTTTTCAGCTTTTTATTACTTATCACTTCAGAAACAATAGCCTTTCCTTATTCATCTCTAATGATTTTAATGTATTCTACTTCTTGAATACCTCCTTCTTCATTAGGATTATCCAATAATATAAAACCAGATATGCCTTCTCTTATAAGGTCATCAATTGCTGCTTCCATAGAGTCTAAATAACTTGTTGTCCATTAACCCATTTTGCCCTTATAGTTAAAAAGGCTAGTTGTCCATAAGTATTTAACTTACCTCACAAAAAATCTTCCTTTTTGATTCTACTAAAACTTAATAACTATGTTTGAAACTGATGATCCTATTAAGAACTTATCGGTCACTCTTTATTTTATATATACTGTTCTTTAGCTTAGGCTTCTTGTGTAACCGTACTTTAGTCCCATTAATGTCCAAGTCAATTTTTTCTTCCTCTAAAGCCTCCATTTTCTCTTTATGTTCTTTTTCAATTTTATCTCTTTCTTCTTTTTTCTTAGTCGCTTTAGGACCAATTACGAACAGAATTAAGAATATACTCACCATGACAACAAAAGTAGTCACTAGTACCTCTCCCCCCTTTGCCAAAACTTCGTACAACAAAATTCTTTTTAATGTCTAAGACTTAATTCAGAAAATTAGAGGAGAACGAGTGCTAGTATAATTACACCGAAAAATAATAGAAATTACCTGCACTATTCCCTCCTTCCCCTAGATAAACATAGATTATAAATGGCGCAACAAGGCAGGTACTATCAATGTCATTACAAATATAAAAATTGAACTATATCTCAAACTCGAACTCCATTTCCCATATTTCGGATGTTCAAATTTCTTATAAAGCATACCTAGTGCTAGAGATATTAAAAACATTAATACAGCTGTCCCTAAAATTATAGAGGTGATTAAACCCACCATATTACTCATAAAAGTTTGAAAATCAAAAGAACGTGTTGTCAACATTAACACCGGTAAAATCCTTATTAGTAGTATGAGAATGAAGGATCCTACTCCAAAATATATAGATCTTTTTTTCCACTTTATATGTTTAAACCATAAAGAAGATCCAAAAACTAATAATGATATTAAGATTACTACAGAAAGAATAAGAAAAATAACATCAAAGAATGCAGGCACACTCGCATGGACTGCACCATCTATTTTATCTCCCCCATCTTTTATTACATCACTGCCGCCATTAAACAAAGAACCAAACCAGTCTACAATCCAATCGGTCATCCAGGAAATATCGAATGGTAATTCTTCATTATTTGATTGTGCAGGAGCAGCTGAGTTATACACCTCCAAATTATCCTCCCCCTTAATTGAAATTAAGCCCTTTACTTTAAGTATATAAATTTCTGTTACCAAAACTAAGAAAATATTAAATCCTAAATGATTAAATAGAAGCTTCATTTGATACATATGTATACTCCCATTATGATAATTATCCGATGCATTTACTTTTCGATTATGGAATAAATAAAAAAATACCCCTTCAATTGTGATATACATAATAATTGGATAGGTAATTCATTACACATTCTTTTTTCAATTATCTATATAATTGTGAGCAGAATGAAAAATATCAAAAAATTGATTAAGAAAAAGCACTGCCAAAATCTTCAGCAATGCTTTTCGATTAAACGTACCATGATAATGAGCATCTACCTTCTTTTATTCATGAGTACTGTAGGTTCATATATATTTACTTTAATTTCAAGATACGTTCTATTTCCTCCACACTCAACTTACTTGCTTTTGCAATAGTTTCAAGTGGTACAACAATTTCATGCATTCCTCGAATCATTTGCATCTTACCTTGCTCAATACCTTTTTCCATGTCCTCTTGTTCTGCATGCGCCCGCTTAGCCTGTTCATCTAGAAGTAATTTCTCTAGAGCTTCATATGCTGTTCAGAAAGAAGAATCGTGGCTCATATTTTCCCATTTATTTATTGCCTTTTGTAAAATTCAATCTTGATTCATCGCAATCTCCTCCAACGTTTGAGTTAAATGTTCATCTTCATGTGCTGTGTGATTTGAACCATAACTTTGCCGTTTGGGCAAGGTTATGGTTCTTTTTGTTTTTAGAAAAACATTATAGGGAATAACTAATTTCTTAAAATGATGGGTATGTATGATGATGACCCCTAATTATTATTCAGTTATTTATTTAATTTGAATAACTTTTTTGTTGTCTTATTTCAGCGTCCATATTAGTCGGCACATAAAGACCTGGATTTATCTCTTTATCTATGTACCTTAAATTCTTATAATCTTTCACCAGTGTTATCTGTAACATAGGTTTATCGACCAAGTCGGTGTACGCGACAGGAATTGCCTGCTCAATCGTACGCACTTGCCCTTCCTTGTCGAGATACTCTATTTTCATACGATACACAGATTGAAGGTTGTTATAGTTCTCCCATATCATTTGAATGTCTGGCATCACAGTTACCGGATTTACATTATGTAATACCTCAAGATTTTCATAACTCTTTACTTCATAGAACACACGCGTATGTTCTTCATAATGCTGTAAAACCCATTTCTCCTCATTATCAATAAGAAACATCCTAATAAACACCCAAATAATTAGGCACACAATCACAAACAGAACCCGCCTTAAAGTACTTTTTCTCGCTACCTTTATATCTCGTATTTCTTCCATCAACCCTTCACCTCTTTTACGTTGTTCCCCATATATTTTACCACTTCCCTGTAAGGTGCCACATTGCTATCAAGCTAACAAAATAAAAATTCCCTAAAATAAAAAATACCCAACTAAAATTCAGTTAATTTGGTTAATAAAAATAAATGATAGGATCAAGTTCTTTATCAGAATTTGGTCTTTTTTGATTTTAAAGGTTGGAGATGGACTTCTAATATCTTAATCCTTGAGGCGAGCTTATAGGTTAATAAAAGATTTATGGCAATGTTATGCTTCAAATGTAACAAGAATGTTCTCTAAAAACTAAGCTTTATGGAAATATTATGTTTCAAATTGTGGCGGACTTATGATTCAAATTACATGCTGGTAATAATAACATCCAACAAACAAATGGATTTTCCCAAGGGTTTACTTTTTCTTCACGCCATTCAAAAACACAAAATATTTAAGTGTCTATTAATAATAAAATGCACCTTAAAGAATAGAATTTTTTCGAGTATCTATTCTTTAAGGTACATTTTAGACTCTCTTTCCTTTTTGCAGCTTGCCGTCTTCGCGCAGTCTTTTTTTTATCACTTCACACAATCACAAACTTTATCCCCACTTTAAATAAACTAATGTAGCAAGGATAAGAAGTACTGCCCACATATATATTGCCCCTCCAGACTTTTCACTAGCTCCACCATCTATAACCGTTAGACTTACACCACCCTTTGTTTTCGTTACCGATTTTTGACCCAAATGATAATCTCTTGAAACGACAGTAGCCTTTGAAGGATTTCTTTTAAAATACCCATCGCTTAACCCCATTTCACTTGGTGATAACTTATTTTGTATAACTAATTCATACTGTTCCTCACTTACTTTACAATGCTCTGCCTCTTCACGATATCCTCTAGCCAAACAATAATCGATTGAATATTCTCTTGCATCCCTCTCAACGTCACAATTTAAATATTCTCGCGCGGAGCTGTAATTTGTATTAAAGTATAAATCCGGAAAATATATATACTGATAGGCATGCCTCATCTCATGAGAAAGAATCGAGATTAAATAATAGTGATCGACTATATCGACATGATTCTTGTTAGCATGATAAAAGCCTCCAAAACCACCTTCTAATGCATAACCCCTCGGATATATTTTAACCGTTGGATAAACCTTTAAATTTCTCGCAATAATATCATAATTTTTATATAGCGTCTTTATAGTAAAAGAATCCAATTGACCTACAATTTGAATTTTCAAATGCCCATTACCTGTATTATTGAGACCATTTAAATTGTTAAATTTGAAACTTATATTATATTTTTGTAATTCAATGAATCGATTTGACACGTTAACTAACCTCTCTTTATAAATAGAAGCAATCAAAAACATATAGTTTTAATTACGTTCAAAGAATCTAATTACACATATTTCATCTGTATAAAATTATATAGCAATATATCCTCTACCAAATTATACCACTCCTCATTACAAGGAAGTTTAAAAATAACGTCTCTAAAGTATATAGTACAGCTTTTATGTAGAAAAACCCCGAAACTCTTAAAGAGTACTGTTGTTTTCAATTGTTGTTTGCATCTATGTATCTTTAAATTTCTCTTAGCGCTTCTTCCGCTGAATCGTACCAATTTTCGAACGGATTCACTGGCGAATGCTTTTTTTCATCAACAACACCATATTCTTGAAGAATATCGATAGCATTGTGTTTTCCTGCTAGTAGAGTTTTATTCATATGTATATTACCATACGTACGAGATTCCTCATTACCAACATATAACTTAACAACTGAAATATCAATCACCAATCTTCTTAACCACTTCACACTGCTTCATCATTACCATCCTTTATACATATATTTATGCAATTTCCCATTCAAAAAAAGCTGATTTTACCCAGTAATATATATTTCCAGAGCTAAATTTAATGTAAAAATAATCAACATTAAAATATAATAGGCCCGTTGAAAGGATGGTAGAGATTCCTAACATAACAAAACTTCTCACGATTTTCACCTCAATTTCAAAAAATTAGATTTTTAATACAATTACACATAAAAATGGAGGACATTAAAACTTGTGTGGTATCCCATCGCTATCAAGTTAACAATACATTCTTCCTCAAAACGAAAATCACAACTAATTACACATTTCGGAGCTACTTCAGTATCTTAGATTGATTGATATGCGACATTACCTATAAGAGACCTGATACTCCAACACATTCACAGTTTAATAACTCGAATAAATGGAGTTCCCACCATTGATATGTATATCCAAATAAATTAAAATACAGATTATAAAGGGAGGAATTGTTATGAAAAAAGTTATGGCAACAGTTTTAGGTTTGTTAATTGTAGCAAGTGGGTGCAGCTCAAAAGTGTATGATGAGCAAGTTGATTCAGGTAAAAAGGCAATAGAAAAAGGTGAATATGCAGATGCTATTAACTCTTTCGAAAATGCTGCAAAAGATAAATCAACAGACGCAATTCAGAAATACATTCGATTAGCAAATGATATGAAAGACAGCGCTACTGCATTAAAAGAAGAAAAATACGAAGTGGCAATTGCAAATGCTGAAAAAGTTACGAAAGAAAAAACGGATGATAAAATAGTCAAATCTGCAAAAGAACAAGCGGATAAAATCATCAAAACTGCTAAGAGTTCTCAAGAACAAAAAGAATCAACAAAGAAAGAAATTCAATCGGGGAAAGATTTATTAAACCAACAAAAATATGATGAAGCCTATCAAGCTTTCAAAACAATAGCTGATAGAAAAGAATCACCACAACTTGTAAGTGAAGCAACAACATTAATGAATGAAGCGATTACAGCGAAGAAACAACATGAAGATGAACAGGAAAAGGTAAGAAAAGAGAAAGCAGAAAAAGAACAAGCTGCGCAAGAAAAGAAAAAAGCGGAACAAGAACAACAAAAAACAAAAGAAGAAACTAAGAAACAACAAGACACAGTCGCAGATACAGGTGAAATAACTGAACACGAAGCTGAAGACCTTGTACGACGACAATTTAATTTCTCATCAGATATAGTAGTACAATATAATAACGACGATGAGAATGGTAATTTTGTTATCCAAGTGTATGAAGATCATCCCGACCATACGGCTACATTAGGATGGTTTGCTGTAAATCCAAAGACAAAAAAAGTTACTAAAATACAATTATAAAATTGAACAAAAAGAAACATTCGAATAAAGGACTTCTATTACTTTACAGTAAAATAGAGGTCTTTTTCATTACAATGTGAATATTGTCAACTCATGTGCTCCCTCTCCCTTTTTATTGTCCCTGCTTCCTCTTGGTCTTGATTTAGGTATATGTCCTGGAAAAAGGAGTTTTGCCTATCTATACAAATTTTATAATGAAGCTTATCAAAACGCTCAATTTTTAAAAGGAACTAGAAATACAAATATCGGAAAATCAATGAACAGACTGCAAATCCAGATGTGTCTTGATAAATCAACTGGTAGAATTATATCAGCATTTCTAATCTACTAATAGAAGGATAAACACCTACGAAATATATCTCTAAATTTTGTAAAGAATGTTTTGATATATTACTGATTAGCTTACCTGAAGAAATTTCTTTAGTTAGGGATTTGCCAACCTTTCTTGTTTACTATCAATCAATTTTAAAAAAATTCTTCTTTTAGGGGCTACTTTTAAATTTTAAGTTGATGGGCATGTGGCGGACCCCTACTAATATTCTTGCTTTTAAATCATCTTCAGTATATTATATTCATATGGTAATATAGGAATTATGGTATACAGAAAGGGATTAAATTTATTTGTAAGATTTAAATCTTTTTCAAAGATAAAAAAAATTCATCAAAACGTAATATAACTGATGCTTGTCTTTTTAAGATGTATCTAATAAAAACACATTTTTTATCAATACAATTGTGTTTTCAATATAAATGGAAAATTTTTAATAGACGTTTATTGACTTTCAATAATAAGAGCTAGAGTTCTAAAACATAGAGAAATAAAGCACTATACATAGCACCTGACAAACTTGAGAGGTTTTGTATGTATTTTGCTCATCACAGATAACAGCAAAAGAGTCTTACCTATCTGGGCAAGACTCTACTAGTTTAGTTAGATAATATTTACATAGCAATTAAGAAACTAAAAACATATAACACCAAGTAGCAGAACCCTAATATTCCTCCTACAGCTAATACCTGTCTAGCCAAACTTTTAATTTTCAGATTACTGTAAATCACTTGTACTCTTTCCATATTTCCTCCTATTAGGGAAAGCCCTTAAAGACTCACACCTCGCTATGGTACCATTAAAGAATGACTAATAGGACCTAATTTTTGTCCAAACGTATAAATATGCAATATTGCATACAAAAATGTATTGTTATAAATGTAAGCGCTTACTATAATAAGGTTATAAAGATTCACACATCTTAATACAAAAACAGAGGAGAGAATAATATGGAAATCGCAATGGCAGTTTTAAAATTTATTGGTGGAGCAATCCCACTAATTCAAGAACTTTTAAAAGCATTTATGTAATTTCATTATTTAGCAATTCTTTATAAATATTATCATACAAATGATCTGTATATCAAAAATGAATTGATTTACAGATCATTTGCGTGAGTAAAGTCCCTTTAACATGATTGAGGGGATTTTTTAAATTTTTAAACACTTACGGCTACGTCACATCAAAATCAAGTTAGCAAAACAAAATAAAAATTTGCCACCCATTCCTAAGAAGTAACTCATTCATTTCTTCTTCGAATAGCTTTTTACATTGAAAATAGACCTCGTAAATTACAAAGTCTTTTTTCTTCTATATAAATTTATAACTTTCATATTAGTATTAGTTAAATTCCCCCACCAAGCTCTGTATTAGCTGGTGCCCCTCCTATATGCCCATCCGATCCTAACTTCGGTGCAGGGAAATGTCCATGTGCATAACTCGGAGACCATCCCTCTCCATGAGTATAAGTTGGTGCTCCGCCATGATTTCCATGTGCATATGCAGGCGCTCCTCCTCCATCCCCTTCTGAAGCAGCTTGAACAATTCCTCCACCATTTCCATGAGTAAAACCAAAAAGTCCAAATCCTAAAACAGATAAACCTACGACTGCTGTACCGATTTTTCTTTTCATAATCGCTCTCCTCTATGTGTATTTCATGTTAATTGAAATGAACATATTATGGATATCAGTCATGATGAAAATTCGACTCATTTCATTACCATATATTTATACTTCTATGTATTTTTTTGTAAAACCTTCTTGAAATCTGAAAGAAATGGTATTTTTGTAATTTTTCAAATGTAGTAACAAATTATCCTCTTCACAATTTAGGCTTTGTCGTCTAGCCATATTCACCACTTCGCGGTAATCCCTAAATATTTATTGTTTATATTATTTTATTGTTATATAATATTTCCTGTCTTTACTTATATGCGATTAAGATATATCGGAATTAGAAAAAGGGGTCTTTCGGGATTCCTTTTTTCTATAAATATTGAAATTCTCTAAATCTCGATGTATTATAATTTTGTATTTTCTCAGTTCCCAAACCGAGAATACATCATCACTTCTGAAAGGGCCCGAACTCCAGCGGGTTCTTTCTTTTATTCCTCTTCTTGTAAATCTATTTATTTAAATGTAAAATTATAAATAAGTTCTAGCATTTTGAATCGAGGTGAAAATCATGAGAAGTTTTGGTTCATTAATAATCTCTACTGTCTGTTCAGTACTTCTTATAATTTGGAATGCCTATTCCTTCTATAACGGATTCACAACAGGGCGCACATACTACTGGATTAATGGTATCGCAGCTGTTATATTCCTTCTATTCTTTATTCTCAACATGCGCGATTTTAAAAAGAAAAACTACAGAACCTCATAACAATAGGAGTTGATACATATGTGGGAAAGATTTAAAAACTATAAATATTCCTCAAAAGAATTAAAGTTCATGCTTTGGTTATTTGGTATTACTTGTTTTGTACACTCGGTCGCTTTCTTTGGCGGACTATTTTCTTCCGAGTTTCTTTGGTTTAAAGGCCTTTGTGCGATTGCAGCATTACTAGCTTTTATGGATGTTAAGCGAAAAATCAATAAGTATAAGATAGCAATGTGAAAAGGAACCACTACAGGTTCTTTTTTTCTGTTCAAAATGAGAACGCTCTCCATATTTTCTCGTTATAAATAATGATATGATAATTTCATGTCACCAATCAACCCAGCAACATTGCCGATCTCAACAAATAACACAAAAGCCACGACACTCACGCACCATGGCTAAATATATAAATGTAATTAGTCTTTTCGTCCTTTTTGCGGATTCTTACCGTCCATGCCAGTTCTCCGGTAACGTTTTAATAAAAGGGGCTATGTTGACTGTTTATCAACGCATAGATACATTATCCCCACACTACTTTTCTTTCAAAGAACTGTATAGATATAGTGTAATATCGATTCTGTTTTGAGAAATCCCTGGAAACATCCCTTTTTTTATCGAAAAAAAAGACCTGCATTTATGCAGGTCAAATATAAATTAGGGCCTTTACTTAGATAAAATTACTGACAAGATTTCATACTACTTATACTTGTGGAGACGGGAATCTTGCAGCTTCAAAATGCGTACTATTTTCTACATTTGAAATAACTCCAGCTACGCTACTTTGTGCAAAAACCTCAACTATATCCCCTGCATTCAATTGAATTATCGATGAAACAGCTACAACATTAGCAAAGTTTATTGGGAATGAACGCAATTGTTCCAATAACAGAGTAAACACCTCTTGTCTTTGGTATAAAAATGGATGTTGCAGGGTTATATTCATTTGCTAAATCAAATTGTTCATTTTGGAATAAAACTTTAACAAATGTATTTGCTGGCAAGTTCTGATTAACTGTACTCACAGCTCTAAAAGCAGATGCTCTTACAAGATTATATCCGTTATCATCAGAACAACAATTCACTTTTACATTAAACCAAGGCTTTTCCTCATGTTTTTTATCACATTTGTCATAACTCTTACTGCTTTTATGACAATCATGATATTTCTTTTTGGAATCCTTACAATAATCATCGTAGTAATAAGACATACTAGATTCCTCCTTTAAATTTATTACTACATACTATGTAAGATAGATTAGATAAGTTTGGACAAGCTGTTACTATTTTTAATAGAATTACAAATCTCAGCATAATGGCAGAACACAACTAAAGTAAGCAACTTGAAAGCAATGCTCAGGAGTATAATAACAGTCTTTCTGACATTTTCATTATCTGTATTTTTAGCCATTATTTTGTTTGTGGGATGTGGATTAAGTTAAAAAGAAAACCTTTAGGTACCCCTGAATAAAACTCAATATTCCGTCAATAATACAGACAACCCAATTCGAACCATATTCCATGATTGGAGCAGTTAGCTTTTACTAACTGCTCTTTTTTTGTAAAAAACGAACACAATTAACTGCACGCACATATCATATTCAGTGTTCCTTTCTTTATAAAATAGTCTTTACAAAATGAATCTCGTCACGAGAGCACTTTATTAAGTGCTCTTTTTTGTTTTTAAACTAACACAAAATGAAATTTTTACCACATAGCTAATTGTTAAATATTTTACGCTTATACATTATAATGGAATAGTTATTGTATATTGGCATTAAGAGGAGCGTCCCGATTAAGCGCTTCTCTTTTTTTATACAGTAGGGTTTTGGTTAACATTCACTTATCGCCCGTCAAATATCTACAGATTTGAAACTTTATAGAAAAAACCTTCACTTCCAATTTGATTATATTAACATATTAAATAAAGGGTGTGATAAATTAATGGAACAACTTGAATTTAGTGCTTTAGAACAACCACTATTTTTGTTAGCACTTCAATTAATTGCATTTGTATTGATCATTTGTATCGTATACGTAATCTTATACAACACCATATTAAAATTAAATACGCCTAAATGGACTGCCCATGCGGTAGCTACGGTATTTTCCCTCGGTAGTGCCTATCAATCTTTTATGAATTTCATTTAAAAACATTTTTCTTTATTTCTCCCTTTTGTAGAGGAATCTATCCTTTACCGTGCAAAAACGTCAGGCAACTTAATTGGTTGCCTGACGTTTTTGCCGTTATTTATTTTCAAATAACTATTTTGTTAAGTTTTGCTCCATCCATTTTTTATACGTCTTTCCGCTAAGCATATTTGTCCAGAAAACCCTATATTATTGAACAGAATTATCGACTCTCAACTTACAATTTTTCACTTTCAATAATGTAACCATCTATAATAGAACCATCTATAATAGAACTATACTTTTTCAAGGGAGGAATCTAATGTATATATCAAATAGGATTGGCTTATTAAGCTGGATTGCAACTAAATAAGGATTTTATTTAAATTTCATAAAACTTCTCTTTACACAAATAAGTTCAAAATTATCTATTTAGCATATATAATACTTTTAAGCAGTTTAAATTCTATACATAGGTAATGGAGGCATTAAAATGGGGAGTATCCCAAATTCACTACCACAACAATCAATCTCAA
Source organism: Bacillus cereus group sp. N14 (assembly GCF_016483555.1). NCBI lineage: Bacteria > Bacillati > Bacillota > Bacilli > Caryophanales > Bacillaceae > Bacillus > Bacillus cereus group sp. N14. Next base: position 29,262 of record NZ_JAEHBQ010000034.1, on the reverse strand, counting down.
AAATACAAATTAATCCTAACAAGAATCCACAAACGAATAAAAAGCTAAGACGTCGCCTTTTATTAGCACTTGCTTTTATGCTACCTATGGTTATTTCCATTCAAATCTCCATTTATAAGCAAGAACAAATGATTCAAGAAAAACAAATTACACTAAATAAAGAAAAGAAAAGATTGTCTGAATTAGAAATCATAGGACGTTATTATGAAAACGATATTAAAACTTTAACAGAGAGCGAAGAAGGTATTTTAAAGTTCGCAAGGAAATTGTATGGATTCTCTAAACCTGATGAAACTATATTTCAAATAACTGAATAGCTTTTCAAGATATAAACGATTGTCATTAATCATGAAGTGATTTAATGACAATCGTTTTTTATCATTTTAGCCAATTCATCTCCCACATACTCACTGGGTTGTGACCCTTCACGCTCCTTGAGGAAGGAGTCTTCTTGGCTAAAATGATAAAAAATACATACAATAAGTACCCTATACATCATATTTTATTAAATCTTGTTAAAACAAAAAGGGATGTCCTAGTAACATATCTATGACATCCCTTTATTTTTACTCATCTTAAAACATAACTTGTCTAAATTTCAAGATTCTATATATCTCTAACAATTAAACAATTATTAGAGATATCTTCTACCTAAAACATCGTATTATTATTAGCTGCCTCATTTGGAATCTCTTGAATTACATCCCAATGTTCAACAATCTTTCCATCCTTTATACGAAAAATATCGACTATAGCAACTCCCTTATCTTGAGAATTAGTACGAGAATGTACATGAAGGGCAACTGTATCTCCTTCAGCTACTACACGTTTAATCTCTGCATAGGAATTTGGATTTTTTACAAAGTCCTCCTTAAAGAAATCCATGAAGGCTTTTCGTCCATCAGCAACAAAAGGATTATGTTGCTTATAATCTTCACTTACATATTTAGGGATAATATCGATATTATGTTTGTTAAAAACTTCATTATAGAAATCAGCTACCATCTTTTTATTCTTTTCTTTTTCTGTCACATTATCTTTCGATACCGATGCAGCATTCTCACTCTTTATTGAATGGCCTTTGGTATTACCAGTTGAAGCTTGAAATATCAAAGTCGACACAATTCCTAAAATAAACACAGAAATAATTATTACTATTAAATTTTTCTCTACTTTCATATATACCTACTTCTTCTAATTTTATAATTCATCTTCGTTAACACGCTTAATAAAGGAAAAATCTTTCCCAGAATGTGATGTAAGAGATATTGTTAGGAAAACCCATTTATCCTAACAATACTCCTTGTACGAGGCATGTTAGAAACTAGTAACCCTAACTTAATACCTCATTAACAGTTGCACTGTCCACAATTTGAATAAAATTCTTAACCTTATCGTTCTCATCAAACTCATAAAGATGACAAAAATCTGCTACAAATGATTTCCCTGTTACTTTATATGTTCCATTGTATTTTCCATAAACGATAACAGTATTATTATTAAATGCATAAATTTCATCTTTAGCGCTATAGTTATCCCATTCCATGCCAAGGCGTTCATGTACGTTTTTCACTACTTCATCTGGACCTATATAAGTACCTGCATATTGAAACCCAGCAGCTTCTGTCCAAGATACATTTTCACTTAAATACGTTTTGAAAGCATCCATTTTCCCCTCGCCAGTTAACACATACGTTTCATGTAATAGTTTTTGATATTTATTCATAGCATTAACCCCATGGCATTTCTTTTGTTACAACTTTTGCACTTAATTCTAATACACCTTTATTTGCATAGCCTGGATATGCTGCATCAAGTTTTGCTACAAAATCTTTTGAAGTTTTACTTTCCTCAGAAGCTTGAATTGCAGTTCTTAAATAATCCATAGTTGCAGTAATCGCTTGATTATCTAATGATTTTTCAATTGATCCATGGCTCGGTACAATTACGTCAGCATTTAAAGCCTGTAACACTTTCAAGTTCTCAATCCATGCCTCCATTGCTGCTTTTGAGCTAGTATCCGCTAAGAATACATGTATTTCATTAAATACATCAATACCACCAATTAATACTTTTAGCTCTTTATTAAATAAGCTAGTTCTGTAATGATCTAAGCCTACTAGTTCAAATGTTAACCCCTGAAAATCAATCGTTTTTTCTTTAAACACTTGAGGTAATACTACGTTGCTTGGTGCGTTTTCTCCTAGGGCACCTTTCCAAACTTTTAATTTACCTAAGACAGAATGAACAATATGTTCAACAGTAGACTCTGTAGCATACGCTATAGCTTCTGGGTAAGCAGCCTTAATACTTTCTAATCCAAAGTAGTAATCAGGATCCCCATGAATAATAAAGATTTTATCTAAAGATAAGTCGTTTTTTTTCAGATACTCAACAATTTCTTTCGAATCAGATTGAGTAAATTTTGAGTTTATTAAAAATGCATGTCCCGCTTTCTCAACTAAGGTTGCAGTGACCATAAAACTTTTTTCGTCCGAACTAAACACCGTCAATTTCACATCTTTTTGATTTGTATCGATTGTTTTAAACATAGAATGTTATTCTCCTTTTGTTAAAGTTATTTACTAGTTAACATATTTTTATCTTGTTCCGACAGAAGCTCCCTCTTCAATTTACCTGAAAGTGTGATAGCACCAGCAAATAGGCGAGAGATGAATGTCGGTTGGCGTAAGCTAACATGTTTGCTACTATAGTCAATAGAAAAATTAAAATTGGACTCTTTTTAAAAATAAGTTGAAACTATGACTGTTATAAAAAGGTTTAAGTCCATCCACTTCTAGCCTTTTTTAAAACGTTAAATGCTATATACTTTAACTTAAAATTTTTTAATATAAATTTTTAAAACGTGCTTCGATTTTATCCGGCGTCATTACCCCGCCACCAATAGGAATTATTTGATTATCCTTTTGTAAAAGTAATGAAGGATAACTATTAACACCAAGCTGTCGCACTTTATTGAAATCGTTTTGGACATCTATTATTGTTTCTTGAGCGTTTAAACGTTCTAGTACTTGTTCAGGGTCCAAACCATGCTCGATTGCAATCTTACGATATGTTTCAGGATCACTCAGACTTTGGCCCTCATAATAAAACGCTTTTTGCATAGCCGAAGTGAATTCTAACAAACGGTCTGGTGCTGATGAGCGTAAAGCTGAAAAGCCAATTGCAGCATCTTTCGAATTCATTTTAAAAGTCCCTTCTTCCACCAATTTTTGATATGAAGGACCAAATTCTGCACCTGTAAGTTGATTAATTCTTTTATTCCCCTCTTCTATATATGAGAAATTTTTTATTGGTAAATCATCTAAAAATAATCCTCCACATAAAACTGTTATCGGCACTTCAGTGTGGTTTTTGTAAAATCCTTTAATACTTTCTGAAAAGCCATAGCACCATCCGCAATATGCGTCCCATACGTAAATAAGGTTATCTTGTTTTGTCTCCATTTAAATCTCCTACCTTTATTTTTATTATCTAGCTCAGCTAACTTTTTGGTTTATATAAGTACATCTTTTTATACCTTGTTCTTTTTGGGATACCTTACTATATTCCCCAAAAACTAATATTTCCAAAGAAAGATTAACCAAGGTTTTTAACAAAAGATTACGTTGCACATTATTGCCCCGTATCAGAAAATACTAAAGTTGGGATTATGCATTAATTTGAATGCATTAGTAACTTTCTACACCGGGGGGCAACGTGTGGACCATCATCCTTAATTAAATATATAAATCATATTTTTGTTTTAAGCAGATATTAGTTGTAACCAATTCAATTACAACCTTACGTAACCATATTAGTTACAACTATAGTGGAAGTCAATTCTTTTTTAACAAAAACAATAAATTTCTACCCTAACGCTTTTAGAATTCTATTATTAAAAACTGGCTTCTTGTTCTTAAATTTGTTAAAAAGCTTAGTAATTCCCTAAAAACATCACTAGTAAATATGGAACAAAAAATTCAAGATAATTTACAATACAAATAATATAAGTACCTCTTTCATGACTTACCGACAGAGTACCAGTTCTAGTACATAGTTTTTTTCAAAGCATTACTTTTACTATTTGAGGATTTATGCTTTTCTTAGCTTGATTGCAGCGTGGGGATTTCCTTATTCAATGTATATGGATACCTATAAAAATACAAAAGCAAAAAAAAGAGAGTCGTTATTTACTCTCTTAAACGCTCTACGACTTTTGGCTATTTTTTTCTTCTATTTATAAATTAAATGTTAGTTTTACAAAACATTCAAAATGTTAAACTTACAAAAGCCATTAATATCATGTGCAAATGCTGATATCAATGGCTTTTGGTATAGATATGTAGTAATCATTCTTTTAAATTATTAAAAGGCATAAGCTCAGTTTTACTTTTTACCAGTATTATGCTCTTACATTTATCTTTCTTGTCCATCTTTTTGATTGGCTTGGAACTCCATTTTTAGCGTAATACTATCCCCTTGGAACACGTTTTGATCTGTTCCGTTGTCTTCAAATATAAACTTTATCCAAAACCAATCCATTTTCCCAGGTTTTAATCCTCCTGTTTCAGTCCACTTAGAATGAAATACTTTTTTGGAGGCAATCTCTGGGCTTTGTGATTTTAGTTCTGCAAGAGTTGTCTCGTATACAGGGCTTTTTGCAGGATCCCAATCCCAAAGAAATTGTACTTTAATATGTTTACCTAAATCTTCTGTAGTGTTATTTTGCTTTAAATCGTTTACAGTATAGTCTATTTTCATCATGATATCTTTAATATCTAATGTACCACTATTTTTTAAATTGAATTTCTTTAATATTTTGTCCCCAGGTTTTAAATTTTCTAAGTTAAGTGAAGTAGTTGGCTGCATAGCTAAATCCAATGTACCTGCAGCAAATGAATTATTTGTCACCACTTGATTGCTAAAATATGCATATGTTCCCCCACCAATTAAAGATAAACCCAGAGCGGCTGAAACCACTCCAACACCTAATTTCTTTTTCAATGACATTTTTTGTTCCTCCCATATCATTTTTATAATCTTTCTCCCTAATCAACCGAAAAGGTCCCCTTAATACAGATATACCATTAATTGTCAAAAAAATATATTAAAAATAGTAAATTCCTTATTGAGAAAATTATGTTATTATCTATCTTCTGTAAATGAAACGTCCCAAAACTAGAAAAATTGGATTTATAATGATCAAAACCTATGCCAAAAACGAATTAATATTAACTGCCTTTATAATTAGAATTATTTATTTCTTCAGGAGTATTCTAACACTTCAAAAGGTACGTATACCTTTTGATCTTTTCTAATAATGTTTTCTTTACATCTACTATTGAATAATACCCCGAAGTTCCGTCAAAACTATAAATAACCAAGTCTTCAATTCTCCTGGAGCTGAGCAGTTAGTTTATTCTAACTGCTCTTTTTCTTTTTATCGTCTCCTTTCCATTGCACCTCCATATGTTTGTATAGAAATATCTCCTTTTAAATTGTCAATGGTGCCTCTTTCAATTCCTAATGCACATCTTAAAAAGAGCACTTTACAAAAGTGCTCTTTTTATTTTGCCAGCCACTGACCCTATAATGAAGTAAGATTTTAACTTATGAATAATTTATAGAATCCTTTCCGATAATACGAATAGATTGGTAACAGCCAATCTGTATCCATAATGAATCTCTAATTTTCTTGAATTTCCCCTGAGGCAAGGTAGCTATTTTTTAGCTACCTTCTTGTATGAACTGCAAATATATGCACATACTATTAACGGAATGCTTGAATAATTGTCATTGAAAATGTTCAGCACTTCCGCTCCTTAGGAGAGCAGTCTACGCAGCTGTTCTCCTTTTTATTTTCTTTTTTTAAATATAAATGGAGAAATATGTTTCAATAATTCTTCATTGAATAAATTTAGAGCTATCACTCATGCCTTCAGTTGAACACCCCGATGACTGAACTAAGATAAGTTATGGATGAAGCGCCCGTGCCATCGCATCAAAATAATTCTGACTGGCACGCTGACTCACTTCGGCTTCAGGCACAAGTACTTCAAAGCAATGGAAGCAGCCGGGATAGAGATGAAATTCAACATCTACTCCTGCTTGTGCAAGTCGTGTTACATAATCAATGATTTCATCTCGGAATAAATCGAGTTGACCTACACATGTATAAGTTGGCGGTAGTCCTACTAAGTTGTCTGCTCTCGAAGGTACGGCATAGGGAGATGGTTCGTTAGTATCGTTCTTCTTTCCCAAGTACATATTCCAAGCCGTTAAATTGTTTGATCTATTCCATGTTGCGTTGTCTTCTATAATCTCATAGCTTGATGGTGTTATGTTGTGGCTATCAAGCATCGGATACAGCGGCATCTGAAAAATAATAGATGGACCTCCTTTATCACGAGCCATTAACGCAAGCGCTGCTGTTAGTCCACCGCCTCCACTTGCACCGGCGATCGCAACTCGATTCACATCAATTCCAAGCGAGTCTGCCTCATTTGTCATCCAAACCAATCCTGCATAACAATCTTCAATAGCCGCTGGATAAGGATGTTCGGGCGCAAGTCGATAATCGACAGACACAACAACGCATTCAGCAGTCTGAACAAAGCGTTCACACAAAACATCGTCCATATCAGGGTGGCCCATTACGTATCCACCACCGTGAATCCACAGCATAGCTGGAAGTTTATCAAGATTGTTCTCAACGGGTTCGTAAATTTTAACTAACATCTCGCCAGCAGCGCCAGGAATCATTCGCTTGGTCATGTGTACAAGCTCTGATTTTTCCAAATGTGGATTCGACAAGAGACTTCGACTCGCCTCTAAATCCCCCTCTAATTGAAAGCCTGGAAATTGTGAGAAAGCCTGTTTTAATTCTGGTAATACTCGACTGTCAATTTTCATATAAATTCCTCCAGTTAAATAATGAGACTTGATGCAATCCTTATGGAATAATTAACGGAATAGATGTGTCTCCTGTTCTCCTTCAGCTTCCCATTTGGCAATTTCCTCTCTTACACGAGGGGCAACTTCTGTTCCAAGCAATTCTATGGCACGCATGACTTGATCATGTGGCATGGTACTTAATGGTACATACATCATAAAGCGTGTAATCCCTACATGCTTACGAAGATGGATGATTTTTTCGGCGACTGTATCTGGATCACCAACATACAATGCCCCTTCAAAACTTCGTGCAGCATCAAAGCTGGAACGATCATAATAAGGCCAACCCCGCTCTTTACCAAGTTTATTCATGCCTGCCTGAGTGGAAGGGAAAAATGTATTTGCTGCCAATTCCGTATTCTCTCCAACAAATCCAATCGAATGAGACCCCACCTGAAGTTTTGATACATCATGACCAGCGTGAGCCGCCGCTTTCTTATATAGTTGTACAATTCGTGCAAAGTGCATTGGGCTACCACCAATAATCGCCAGCATAAGTGGTAATCCCAGAAAGCCGGCACGGATAGCAGATTCCTGATTCCCACCGCTACCAACCCATATCGGTAAAGGTTGTTGAACAGGTCTTGGATACACACCTAAATTATTGATTGCCGGTCGATGTCTGCCTTCCCAAGTCACTTTTTCGGACTGACGTATTTTGAGCAGTAGGTCCAAATGTTCTTCAAACAGTTCATCATAGTCCTTCAATTCATAACCAAACAGTGGAAAAGATTCGATAAAGGAACCACGCCCCGCCATAATCTCTGCACGTCCATTTGAAATGCCATCCAGTGTAGAGAAATCCTGAAAAACACGCACAGGATCAGCTGAAGAAAGCACGGTTACTGCACTCGCAAGCCGTATCTTTTTCGTTTGTGGTGCCGCCGCTGATAGAACCATCGCTGGAGAGGATGCTGCATAATCCTTCCTATGGTGCTCACCAACACCAAACACATCAAGTCCTACTTGATCAGCAAGAACGATTTCTTCAACAACTTCACGCAATCGCTGTGCGTGACTTATCACTTCACCACTATGTACATCTGGTTTCGTTTCTACAAAAGACGTAATCCCTATTTCCATTTGTCATCTCTCCTAGTCCAATTAGATTTTAAGTCAAAAAAATTAATCATTTCCTTTATAGTAGTAACGTGTTTCTCATATTGGCTAACACACGTTTATTTCATGAAATCTTAACTCGTCTGGTCATAGCCCAAAAAAGAAGAGCGAAAGCACTGACAGAGGCTCCGAGTAAGGAAACCCCTCCCCAGCCAAAGTGTGCGTATATTTGAGTCGAAGCAATTGAACCACCAGCACTGCCGATAGAATAAAACACCATATATCCAGCAGTAAGTCGACTCCGTGCTTCTGTATGCAATGGAAGGATCATGGTTTGATTCGTGACATGTATTGCCTGTACGGCCAAATCAAGTAGAACTATCCCTATCACTAATGCGATTAATGACTGCTCTATATAACTGATGAACAACCATGAAATCAATAATAGAGCTAAAGCAATACCTGTCGTTCGTTGTCCGTAACCTTGATCAGCCCATTTCCCTGCCCGTGCCGCAGCTAAGGCTCCAGCCACACCTACAAGACCGAATGCGCCAATTGCACTATGAGATAGAGCAATTGGCGGTGTACTAAGTGGCAGTACTAGTGAAGTCCACAAAATGCTGAAATCAGCAAAAATCAGCATGGCTAGAACGGAGCGAACACGTAATGTTCGTTCTTGAATAAATAAAGTAAGCACCGATCTAATCAACTCAGGGTAGGATAGCGATTTTACCTCGCGCTTAACATTGGGCAACATCTTTATAAACATAAAAACCATCAAAAGCATGAGCGCAGCAGAAAATAGATATACAGAACGCCATCCCGCAACATCTGTTAATATACCAGCAAAAGTGCGTGCGAGAAGTATGCCAATAACTATCCCACTTGTTACAATTCCAACGACACGTCCTCTTTCTGTAGGGGAAGCGATGGTCGCTGCAAACGCCACGAGAGTCTGTGTCACAACTGCAAGCAGACCCACCAAAGCCATACCTGCGAAAAGTACCATGCTGGAGGAAGCAGTACCAACTATAACCAGAGCTGTTGTAGATAATAGCATCTGACCGACAATTAGACATCGCTGGTTTAGCAAATCTCCAAGCGGTACGAGTAGCAGTAAGCCCACTCCATAAAAAATTTGTGTAACGGTAATAACAACACCAATAATGGAATGGTTAATACTAAACTCATTAGATAGTTGATCAAGCAACGGCTGTGCAAAGTAAATATTGGCAACAGACATTCCACAGGCAGTCGCAAACAATAATGCCAAAGCGTGAGACATGGATGGCTGTTGATTCAAATTAGGTTTTGTTATGGAAGATTTATGACTTATCTTAGTGTAGAGTGGATCATCTTCTATATCTGTCTCTGTTTTAAACATACCTTAACCTCCAATCACATTAGATCTTCAATCATAACATACCGTTCAGTACAATATGATTACTGGTAAATATAACTTAGTCTCATTCTTGATGTCAACGATTTTTGCACTAAAGTTTATGTTACATTAAATGAATGGAGCTTGATTTGACATAAATAATGGCTAATTATATAATAATTACATACTGTTTGGTAATGAAAAATAATTGTAATTACCTACACACCTATCCTAAAACAATTAATAAAATCAAAGTTTGAGAAGGAGAATTCTTAATGGCAAGAACTCGTGAATTTGATGAGGATCAAGTTTTAGATGCAGCAATGCAGTTATTTTGGGAGAAGGGATATGAGGCTACCTCATTAAGTGATCTTACTTCTAGAATGGGCATTCAACGCCCTAGTATTTATTCGGCTTTTGGAGATAAGAAAGAATTGTTTGAAGCCGCACTTCGTAGATATACAATGTCTCGGGCATCTGATATACGAAATAGGCTTCAAAGTCACTCCTCTGTAAAAGAGTCATTTTCTATTTTCTTTGCCGATGTCGTCAATGAAGAATATGCGGGGGATCTTAGTAAAGGTTGTTTTTGTATCAATACAATGGTTGAATTAGCACCTCATGATGAGAGATTTGAAATTTTGACCAGAGAACATCAAATGTACCTCGCTGTCATTTTTCAGGAGACGATCGAACGAGGAATCGAATCAGGTGAGCTGGAAGTCAACACGGATGCAAAGTCTTTGGCACAGGCACTGATTGTAGCGTTAATCGGTCTAACGGTTATGATGAAATCTCGCCCCCAACGTTCATTTGTCGACAATGTAATAGCAGCGACGCTCACATTACTTAAGTGACATGATTGTATATGAAAGTACGAAAACTATACCTTTTCACATCTCCATCAAGCTAAGAAATGCAAATACCCCAGAACGAAATTTTGTTACAATTTAGTACAAAATTTCGTTCTGGGGGTACTATAAAATTTTAGCTTGATAGCGATGTGGTAGGACCCCATCGCTATCAAGCTAAGCTTATACAACGTCAATTATAGTAGAGGTTATTTCTTTTTTCTAAAGGGAAAGTGTAGGTGATTGAAAGATTCGCATACGAAATAAACCCTAACGGGTTTCATTTTTTGAATTAAGCCGCTTGATTATCAGACATGGTACAATTGTAAACGACACCTAAAATATCGAAGACTGTTTTCTTCTCATATCTGTGAGATTTTCGCCCGTTTTGATGTAGGAGATTGAACAGGCGAAGTAGAATCTTTGATAGCTCTTGGGTGTCTTTCTGTATAGCTTGGAAAAGAAGTAGAAAATAATCTTTAATCATATATATGGCCTTATACTCACTCAGTTCTCGTTTCTTTTTTATAAGAAGTAATTGTCGCATTTGAAACATGATAGAAGAACAGAGTAGAATGGCAATCAATTGTCCATACAAATGGCACTCCCATCTTTCTGATTTTATCTTTTTACACTGATGAATTTGAAAGAATGATTTCCACGTTTTAAATAAAATTTCAATTTGCCAACGCAAAGAGTACCAATCATGTACTTGTCCCATCGGGACAATATCTGTCGGCGTGTTTGTCATATATACATTGATACCACTGAGTCGTTTACTACGAGAAGAATACTTCATTCCTTTCTTTTTTTCTCTCACAGTTTGATCTTGTAATCGTTTTTGTTGTTGTTCTTTTGTTAGCCGATGAACAATCACACGAGTTGGTACTTTATCAATCATTCCTACATAAGCGTCAGGTATTTCGCATGTTTGTCCCGGTTGAAGTGAGTTCATTAAAACCTCCATATCTATCTGGATATACTCTGTACCTTTCTTGATTCTTCCATCTTGAAAATAATTAGGGCTGGGATTTTTTTGATAAATACGTGTATTTGATTTAATACGAGAGATATAGTAAGCCTTTTCATTTTGTATATGCTGAAGATCTTTCAAGTGAAAATAACCTAAATCACGGATACATAAGTCATTCGCTGTCACAGTTGGGACACACAGAGAACCATAGGTTCGATCATGTTGTTTACCTGGACCTGTATGAATATGTAGGAACTGTCCACTTAATAGGTCATACTCAAGCTGAATCTTCACCCCCGCTGTATGACTGCACCCTCCTGCACCTGGATAAACAGATGAAAATACATCGGGAAGTTGAAATGCAGTTGAATCTAGGATACGAATACGCTTGAAATTAGAAGTGTAAGGAGAAGAGAGCAGCTTGGTTGAAGATAACTTTTGGCTGAGAAGTTCAGCTAACACTTGGTGTAGAAATCGCACGGCTGTGGCATTAAATCGTTGATTCAGTCCTTCAGGACTGATGAGAACCTCTGTTGATACTTCTAAACAGCTACATAACTGAGTTAAAGAGGTTTTAGCAACATTTTGACTCATCCATACACATAGAGCTACTAAATCTTTTGCTTGGTACTTACTGGTTCGTTGTACAAAGCCAACATCTCTAGCAAGATTTCTTAAGAAATCTTGAGATAAGAGGTTTTGAATTTCTTGAGCAAATAGTTGTAATTCATCAGATACAGAAATAGACATATAAAAACGCCACCCTTTCCTATGATGATACAGCAAGGATAGCGTATTTTTTGTTTTATGGATAATAAAAAACTAGATTGAAAGAGATTTGTTTTGATCTCCACCAATTAATCAAAAATAAAATAAAATAATTCTTCAAATTTTTTATCTAGCGCTATACAGAGTACTAATGCTAACTTTGCAGTTGGACAAAATTGTCCTGTTTCAATAGAACTAATTGTTTGCCTAGATACTCCTACCATTTCAGCTAATTCTCCCTGTGATATTTTTTTCTCAGCTCTTGCTACTTTCAAACGATTTTGCAGTACTAATTCATCTTTCAATTATCATCCCTCCAGAAAGAAAACTATGGCACTTGCAATTGTACTCATTATTGCTAAAATGCTTGCAATAAGAAATTTTTGTTCTTTCAACTTTTTAAACTTATAAAAACTTGTACTAGCTATATAACCAGAAAAAATTGAAATTAATTCGTAACTTTTAATACCATGCATCAATTTCCAAGAACCAAAAAATAGGACTAAAACAAGTACAGCTATTAAACCGTAACTAGATGAATCTAATTCTATAAGTTCTTTACGTTCATCTCTCCCCATTTTTTTGTATTTTCTTAATATCTCTTCTTTTTGCATGATTTGTAACCACCCCTTATTAATTATATATTTATTGTACAGTTTTATTATCATTACGACAAGTTAACTTGTCATAATGATAATAAAACTTGTCCTCCAGGTGTAGAGAAATACAATTGGCAAAGATATAGAATTTTCATTATGGGGGTAATTAAGAAGCTTAGGTTGATAGCGATGTGGTGCTACCCTATGTCCATCAAGCTAAGATTTTAAAGTACCTCCAGAACGAAATTTTCACCTCTCTACTTGTAATGTTAATAAGGGAATTAGAAGGTAGAAGTAAATCTAAATAAAACAAAAAAGGGATAAGTAGGGAAATATAGAATCTTTATATATGTGGTGTTCTGAATTTTTAGATATTAAATAGAATGGAGGAAGAAAGATGATTCAATTTCCTAGAGAAGATGCCGAACAATTTTTTAGATCATATAGTATGGGTAAGTTTACAGTCAGTGAAGATGAAGGAAGGTTAATTTTTAGTACAAACTTAAATGGGCATTCTAATTTATGGGCGATGGATTTACCAAACTTATCCCCGTATCCGTTAACATATTGTAATCAAGCAAGTAATTTTATTAAAGTGGATTCTTTAAATAGATTTATTTTAGCTGGATTTGATAAAGATGGCGATGAAAATTATCATATTTATGCATTAAAACCAGAGGGTGGCGGATTGCTTGAATTGATTCCAGCAGGAGAGACAGAAAAGGATTATTATGTGCATTTAACAGAGGATGGGGAACGATTATACTATGTCACAAGTAAAGATAACCCAAGGTTCTTCAACTCACGTTGTTATAATATACGTACAAAAGAAGATACGCTTCTGTTAACTGGTGTGGAGACACCTACATATGTGGGGGCAGTGAGTCCGAATGAATCAAGTTACATTGTTTTAAAGTCATATAGTAATACATATAATGTAGGATATGTGAAAAAGGGAGAAGAACTCATTTGTATAGTACCTTCCAGTGAGAAAGAACATACCATAGAGTCCATTTGTTATATTGATGAAAATACAGTGATTTTTGTTACGAATTATGAAGAAGAGTTTTCTTATGTAGCTTCTTTTGATTTAAATAAACAGGAATTCAAACCAATCTGTAAAATAGAGAAGGAAGATATATCCGATATAAAATGGCATACTGAAACAAAAAATGGCTACATTGTTTCGTCGAAAGGTGTTACAGATAGGTTATATAAATTTGTATGGGATACAAAGGAATTAATTCTATTAAATTCTCCGGTAGATACGATACGTCAAATAGAAATTACCAAATCTGAAAATTTATATCTATTAGGTGAAAGTGCGACGAAAACAGCAAACATCTATTACAAGAAAAATGGAGATACAGAATGGTCAGCATTAACAAAAAACTATGTTATTGGTTTATCTGAATCTTCTTTTGTTGAACCGGATGTTATAACATATGCCTCCTTTGATGGATTAAACATAGAAGCATTATTATTCCGGGCGAAAGGAGAAGTGCAAAACGGATATACAATATTCTGGCCTCATGGTGGTCCACAAAGTGCTGAGACGAAAGATTTCGGGGCATTATTTCAATATTTATTAAGGCAGGGATATAATATTTTTGCACCAAACTTTAGAGGAAGTACAAGATATGGTTCAACATTTACAAAAATGATTGAAGGTGATTGGGGAGAAGCCCCACGCTTAGATTGTGTAGCAGGAATAGAATGGTTATTTGAACAGGGTATATCAACTCCTGATAAATTATTTGTTATGGGTGGTAGTTATGGAGGGTATATGGCCTTATTGCTCTATGGGCGTCATTCAGAGTATTTCCGTGCAGCCATTGATATTTTTGGGCCTAGCAATTTATTTAGTTTTATCGAATCTATGCCTGAAAATTGGAAACCGCTTGCAGTTAATTTAATAGGTGATATTAAGAATGATAAAGATAAGCTTATAAATGATTCACCAATTACATATTTAAATCAAATGAATAAACCACTCCTTATAATTCAGGGGGCAAATGATCCACGAGTTGTAAAGACAGAATCGGATCAAATTTTTCGAGCGCTGCAAGAAAAAGAAGTAGATGTAGAATACCTAGTACTAGACGATGAAGGACATGGATTTTCAAAAAAAGAAAATGAAATATATGTATATCGTCGTATAACAGAATTTTTAGCAAAGTATAAGTGAAATAAATGGCACCTTGGAGGGTATGGCCATCAATTTAAGAATTTTATAAGGCCCCAAAACAAAAAAATGTACATTTTTTTGTTTTGGGGTATTTGCTTTTCTTAGCTTGATGGCGATGTGGTAGGACCCTATATTTGACTCTTTTTCTACACCTAGATATTCTAGAGTTCGTTCTAACATAAGTGCAGCCTGTTGACGTGTGAGTGTGTCATATGGCGTAAACTTAGTAGCTTAAACACCTCGGATAATTCCTGTATCGTATAGGGCTTGTACATCATAATACCGGCTGCGAACGTATTTACATCAAGAAGATTAATGGAGCAAATGATGATTGCCCTGAATTAGTACGATAGCTGTTTTTGCAGAGTTTGAGCGTGATATTATTCGTTGAAATTCTCTTCTTAAAGATAATACGTAAATACAAACAAAACCAGCAAAACACCGTTCCTATGTCGTACTGGTTTTGTTGAAGCCCATCTAGAATTGTAGCTAGTTCAACGTAATTGCAAATTCTGAGTTCGGTGCCCCAGCAATTACAACCGTTCCATTCTTCGGCAGTTTTACTTTGTTATTGCCGCTCACGATGGTAAAGTTGACACATACTCCATTCTCATCATACACCGCGAACGCACCCTTCGATGGCAATGTCACGGTCATCATTTTTCCTGCTGCCGCTTGCGGGATCGTAAACCATTTCGCATGCCCATTTGCTTGCAGCGTAACTTTGGTTGATTGGCTAGCATCAAGTGGTTTTACGTTGGTTCCACTTACGTATAACAACCCGGCCATTTCCATATATTCATTGCCGCCTTCTGTATAGAAATGCGTTTCCGTCGTATCACGGCCATTCATCACGGGGATCTGGAGCTGATGCGTCGCGGTGTTCGGACCTGTAATTTTTCTGCCCTCCCAATAGCCCGCCAGGCCTTCCTTACGGGTAATTTGTGTGGTAATAAGTTTCGGTTGTACGAGATATTCAATAGAACTAAATTTCTCATTCACGAGATAGAACTTGACACCTTCCCGCTTCGCCCATACGGCAGCGGTTTTCTTTGATAGCACATTGTCTTCTAGTTTCTCGGCTAAATAGTGAGTCATCGCACTTTGCCATAATTCTGGTGTCGATTTATATGTGCTCTCCCTCAAATAAGTTCTTCCATTCTTCTCGGTGACAAAGTTGAGCTTAGAAGTTCCCTTCTCATTAATAAAGCTTCCATCCGCAGTATATACATATTTTTCTTCTCGATTAGATGGTAAGAACAGTTCTCCATTCTTCGTAATTTCAATTTTGAAATGAGTTTCGCTATTGCCATAAAAGCCCGCTTTCTTTGCCACGTCTTGAGGCATCTTGACCTTGACCGGCTTGCCAAAAGATTTGTTCGGCTTGATGTTCTTAATTGTACCCTTCTCTTTAAGCACGGCGAGCAGCAATTCTGTTACCAGCAGTTGATTTGTAGAGCTTCGTCCACCGGATGACAACACAGCCGCTGCTATTTTCTGTTCTGGTAGCACGACCAGTATAGCATGTTGCAGTGCCGTGTCGCCGCCCTTAGCCAAGCCTTTTATCCCATATTCACTGAATGGGTATAGTTTCACGCTATCCCAGCCAAGACCATAGTTAAAACTATTATCTCCATCCCCCGGCCACATTCCTTTTTTATATTCCTCTTGCTCCATCGCCTTGACTACCTTATCAGAGAGGATCCCTTTTCCCTGTCCCATAAATAATTGTGAGAATCGTACCATATCTTCTGCTGTGGAAGAGACCCCTCCCGTACCAATCACATTCACCGATTCAATTGGAAGCTGCCCTTGGTACGCCGGAAAATAAAGTCCAGCCCGCTTTTCGTCTCTCCATTTGTCCTGTGGCGTTTTTGTATGATTCATCTTTAAGGGTTCTGTAAACCGTTGATGTAGAAATTCGGTAAAGCTCATACCGCTGACTCTTTCCACCAAAATTTCGGCCAGCGTAAAGCCATCGTTGCAGTATACCGAGAACGCGCCAGGGTCTGCTTTCAGGCTCTGGTTGGACAATTGCTGCAACAAGAAATCATGGGAATAGGTATCATTATCGTTAAATAAAAATGCATTACTTAACGTGGAACCTTGCAAGCCGGAGGAGTGATTCAACAACATACGCGGGGTAATGCGTTTGTACCGCCCATCTTTCATCTTAAAATCAGGAACATAGTTGACCACAGGAGCATCCAAATCGACTTTTCCTTCGTCGACCAATTTCATTACAGCCGCTGTTGCATACATTTTACTGACTGAACCAATCCCGTATAGAGTATCTTTGGTTAGCGGCTGTTCCCCTTCGATATCGTTCTTTCCAGCCTGCCCCGACAAAGTAAGCTTGCCATTATCAATTAGCGCATACTGCACGCTAGTCGTCCCATGGGACTTCGTGAGTAGCGCAGCCTTTTCTGCTGCAATCTTCTTCAGTTCTTGGCTAGCTACTTCTGCGTTAGATACAACTGTAGTCTTACCGTCAGAAAATGCTTTCGCCCCTGTTGGTAGAATCATAGTTAGCGCTAATGTAGCGGCTAATACACCAGTTAGTTTATTTTTCATGAGGGAATTGCCTCCTTAGATAAGTAATCAATTTCATCATTTATTTGTTTAACTATGAAAATATGATAAAATTTATCCGTTCTTCCTTTTGGCCTACTTGCTAAATTCAGCAAGTAAAATATTTTTAAAAGGATCAGGACTCTCAGCATTAAGGCTGTTCAAATTGACAGCTAATGTATGCTTGCCTCCAAGTGTGCCTCCAGCAAAAGTAACAAACCCTGGAATGCTACCTCCGTGTCCCCATATTGAGACACCGTTTGGAAGCTTAGTTTCATAGATTCCAAGACCATATCTGCCAAGTGCAGCTTCTCCTGTTGGAACTGTTGTAAGCATCTGTTTTAGTTGCTGTTCTTTTAGTAATTTACCCCCAAGTAAGTAAGAGAAGAATTTGTTTAAATCATCAGCAGTAGAAATCATATCTCCAGCCGAGCCCCCCATACTGGGGTTATAATAAGTAACATCTTTTGGCTCACTTGCTCCGTCTAGTTGGATATATCCACGGGCATGCTTGGTTCCTGGAATCACGCTTGAATTGCCAGGTAAGAATGTATTCGATAATTCAAGCGGTTCAATAATTCGATTTTCAATCTCTTCCGCATAGCTGTTCCCGGTTACTGTTTCAATAAGGATCCCAAGTAATACGTATCCTGTATTTGAATAAGACCAGCTCTTTCCTGGAGCAAAATCTGGGGGCATCGAAATCCCCATCTTTACTAATTCTTCAGCCCTATACGATTTTTTAGTATCCATAAGATCAAAACTTTTTGACCTTGTGTATTCAGCGATACCACTTGTGTGGTTCAATAATTGCCGGATAGTAATCTGTTTATCATCATACCCGTTCCCTTGAATGACACCAGGCAACCATTTTTCAATAGAGTCGTCTAGATTCAAGCGGTTCTCTTCGGCTAATTGAAGTACAACTGTTGCCGTGAACGTCTTCGTCACGCTACCAATGCGAAAGCGAAAATCTGTTTTCATGGGTTTCTTGCTGCTCAGATTCGCTACCCCAGCGGCATAACTCCGTGTTTTTCCACCCTCAGAAGTTTTAGCAAGTATCCCTGGGAATCCAAGTTGCAATGTATCCCGCACTGCTTGCTTGACAGAATTACGATCTCGTTGAGTATTTGTTTGTACCGAACTAGATACACTTTGAGTAGGTTCTGCTTTTACAATTAAAGTTGGCGTTGTGTATAACAGGGAACTTCCAGCTATTAAAAGGGCAAGACTTGCACATGTAATTTGACTACGTGTTTTCATAGGGCATTTCTCTCCTCTATTCATATTGTATAGGTGGTTTCTTGCTATTTCGTATTAACCACACAGCTACCATCTCCACCAATGAAAAAAAGTCAACATTGAATTCGTAATCATCTTCATAATTATTATTTTTACAAACGCCATTCTGTCCTGGGTAACTCCCTCTTTTTCCACATATATGTTAACCACATAAATTACTTCTTTTCCTTGAAACAGTCTTGTTACTGGTCTGTTTTTCATATATAAGTCATATCTGTTCGCCTTTCACGACTCTTTATATTTTTATCATACACAATGAAAATTTCTTTTTTCTTACCCATTTCTTACAAATTACTTACTTTCAAAATCGCTTTTATAATAGGATAGAAGGAGCATCTGTACCGGAAAGTTCAGTAAATATATTAATCAAAAAGAAACACAGAGGTTTTTTACTTCTGTGTTTCTTTTTTCCATCCTTTTAAATATTAAGAGTCGATTTAGCCTTAACAGGATGAATTCTGGCTCTTTTCTAATGTAATTTTTCTTCTTGCAATACAACACAAATGACATTGTGCAACATGGAACACTCCTAACGTTGTTAAAATCACTTGTTGTTAAGTCAAAATTTATTTAACTTAGGGCGGATACTTCATATCCATTAGCTTAAGAAAAATAAACACCCTCAAAACGAAAAAATAAGCTACCTTCTCAAAGTAACTACCTGTAGAAAAAGAAAATTTTCATTTAGGAGATATATTAAAACCTTAGCTTGATAGTAATGTGGTGCTACTCCACATCCATCAACTTAAGGAGAATAAACGCCACCAAAACAAAAAAAGCCCCAAATTTTTCTTGAAAATAAGTTGGGGCTTTTGAACCAGAAAAGTATATTTTCAACTATGAAAACTATGATAAATTTTTCCTTTTTTCCTACTTGCTAAATTCAGCAAGTAAAATATTTTTAAAAGGATTAGGACTGCCAGTTCTACCCAAACTATTCCAATTGACGACCAACGTATGCTTGCCTCCAAGTTTACCTCCAACTAGAGTTGTAAACCCTAGAATGCCACCTGAGTGTCCCCATATCGAGACACCGCTTGGAAGCTTAGTTTCATAGATTCCAAGACCATATCCATCGATTCCTTCTTTTCCTGTAGGAACTGTAGTAAGCATTTGTTTTAGTTGCTGTTCTTTCAGTAATTTGCCACCGAGCAAGTAAGAGAAGAATTTGTTTAAGTCGTCAGCAGTAGAAATCATATCTCCAGCAGAGCTACCTGCACTTGGGTTATAATAAGTAACGTCTTTTAGCTCACTTGCTCCGTCTGGTTGGACATATCCACGGGCATGGTTAGTGCCTGGAATAACACTTGAGTTGCCTGGTAGGAATGTATTCGACAATTCAAGAGGTTCAATAATTCGATTTTCAACCTCTTCCGCATAGCTGTTTCCAGTTACTTTTTCAATAAGGATACCCAGTAATACGTATCCTGTGTTTGAATAAGACCAGCCCTTTCCTGGAGCAAAGTCTGGGGGCAGAGAAACCCCCATCTTCACTAACTCTTCAGCCGTATACGATTTTTTTGTATCCGTAAAATCAGCGTCTTTTGACCTTGAGTATTCAGCGATACCACTTGTATGGTTCAATATGTGCCGGATAGTAATCTTGTTACCATCATATCCATTTCCTTGAATGACACCAGGTAACCATTTTTCGATGTAGTCGTCTAGCTTCAGGCGATTCTCTCCAACTAATTGAAGTACAACTGTTGCGGTGAACGTCTTCGTCACACTCCCAATGCGAAAGCGAAAATCTGTTTTCATTGGTTTCTTGGTTCTCAGATCCGCTATTCCAGCGGCATACCCCCACGTTTTTCCACCCTCAGAAGTTTTAGCAAGTATCCCCGGGTATCCAAGGTGCAATGTATCCCGCATTGCTTGCTTGACGGAAGTATGATCTCGTTGAGTATTTGTTTGTAACGAACTAGATACATTTTGAGTGGGCTCTGCTTTTACAATTGAGGTTGGTGTTGTATATAACAGGGAACTTCCAGCTATTAAAAGGGCCAGTCTTGCACATGTAATTTGACTACGTATTTTCATATGGCATTCCTCTCCTCTATTCATATTGTATAAGTGTTTGCATACTGTTCCTTACTTCCTGACAAGACTTAGGGAAAGGCCCTCACGCATATAGATTAAAGCCCCAGTACAAAGGTATCTATTAATACCAACAATTTGAGCCAGTTAAATCTCCATCCCTTCTACAACAAAATTATTCAAAGGTATGAAAGCATATTATGTACCCTTAGTTATTGTTAGGATTAACACAACATGAGACATAACCCCAACCCATATTTTACTTTATTTATCCATAATATGTATTGAGAAAGAATGTAAATTCGAATCCTTTCCGTACCCCAACTATTGATCGTTTTTTTCACCTATTATAAACTCAACAGAAAACTATTCACTTACGCAAATATACATTAATATCATCCTTGAATTTCAAAATACTAATTATTAATAAAACAAGTAAAGTAGCTATATTAAGAACATTGAAGATATACCCAAAAAACAACACGCCTGTCAGTACATCAGATATAAATCATTCTCTGATTTTTTTGGAGACAGCATAACTTTCTCTAGTATAAATATGCTAATGCAAGAAACTAGTTTTATATATAGCAAACACGTTATAATGATTACTGAAATCTTGTTGAATATATATGTATGAAGAATGAAAAAATGGAACTCATTAAACAAGAAACAAACTTAACTCAAAAGATGCTTTTTCAGCGATACAAATAGGATTGTACCAAATCGCAAAATGTTTACAACAAGGAGAAAAAGTACAGTTACTTGGTTTTTGAGGACATCCGAAGTCCAGGAACTTGCAGAGCGTAACGGTCATAATCCAAAAACAGGAGAAGCGATGAAGATTCTCCCTTCAAAATTACCAGGTTTTAAAATCAGCTAAGAACTTAAATATATGGTAAAGTAAAAAAGTATTTCCCTACATATTAGGAAAATACTTTTTTTAAAGGAACCTCAAAACTCACACATACCCTATACAGTAAAGGAAGTTTGGTACATGCAATTTTCTATAGACGCGATTCGTAACTTCCTCATACATGATATGGAGTCCTATCGTGAAATGCTCCTACAAGAAAATGATTATGACAATATGAAATGGAGCTAAACTACATTCATCGATATGAATAATTACCTAAAGAAAACAAATATGAATCAAGAGGAAATTCAAGAGTTATTATCGGTGAGCCGTGAAGGGATCTCTTTTGGATCGGTAACAAAACGTGATATGCTCTTTATACATTCTCTTACTAGTCCAAGTCGATGTTTGGAACTAGTGGAAACCTATAAATTGATGGAACGAACAAACGAATACGTTCCCAATATGAAAGAAGAATTGCAATGGCTCAAAGATCGATGGGAAAAAGGGTTTTATATTTTTGTTAATCAATAAATATGTTGTATTTATAAAAGCGCTTACCATAGCAAATGTAGAAGAGTCAAAGAATATGAATATAGCTTAGAAAAAAGCAAATCTTCTTAAAAGGGAAGCTTGCTTTTTTCTTATTCCCCCTTTTCGAGGGGATGAGCAAAAACCACCCTTAATGAACTTTATTAATATTTTAAAACCATATTGTTTTAGTGTTTTTATCTGTGAAGAATGGAGACTGGTTTTTATTTAATATCTTCCGAGATAAAAAAGGAGACCTACTAAATAGGTCCCTTTTTTATTCTACATATAAGTTTCATTGCTTTTTGGTTTTGAAATTGTAAGGTATAAAATTGTATATGGCGTTTTCTTAACATTACTATCAATAGCTAATTCGTGGCTCTCAGGATTGCTCACTTTCTTAGCTCTATTATTCTGTTCTTTCATTTAAAATTCCAATATCCCCATAACTTCTTTCGTAAATAGTTTAAAATCAGTTAAATGTTTTTCAATAATTTGACGAACAATATCTAAATTTACACTTTGATAATCATGAACAGCAATATTTCGAAATCCCACCATCGCCTTTAACTTATTTGCTAGCTCTGCGCTAAGTAATCCTGCTGTAACCAATAAATCAAAAGCCTCTCGACTAGATTGGGGTAGTCCTAATTTTTTCCCAGCAACAATATGCATTGCTAAATCAATACTCGCTTCACAAGCTCTTTGTATATTCAATATTATTGAATCTTGCTTTGTGTAATCCTCCAAATTTTTAGGTTCATTTCCATATACATCTTGGATTCTTTTTATACAGCGCTCTATTGTAGAAATTTTATTTAAAATAACCTCATTCTTCATATATAGAACCTCTTTTCTTTATATCATCGAACACTATCTTGCGTTCCTCATTCAATTTTGTATACATTTTTAAAGTTTTCATTTCAAAAATGATTTTCCGTTCTTCATCAGAACAAAATATTGTCTTTCCTGTATGTATAATCTGAGCTTGAAAAACTGTAGAAGCTTCGGATAAATCAACTAAATCAACATCTCTATGAACAATGTTAGCTAACTCCTGTGCTAATAAAAAACGTTCATAATTCCCTAATTTTATGTCACTTAAATAAGCTATATCAATATCACTATCTTCCCGTTCTCTGTTCTCTGCTGTGGATCCAAATACAATTATCCAATAGGGATTCACAGTCTCTTGTAATTTTTCTATAATAGCTGTAATCATGCTTTGAAAAATCATTTAATTTATCCCCCCTTATTATATTTGAATTTTATTATATCATAACCATTACCCAATCTTTTAAGCTGCACTACTACATAATTAAATTAAACCTTCTTGACGCTTAAAGCATTTTAAAATTATAGATTTTTTTGCTAGGAGCATCCCCTTTCAGGACTTAGTCCGCTTTTAGTGATAGGATTAAGACCTAATGCTGTAAACAGAAAATTCAAAGTTCTTGTAGGTATAAATCTTATATCATTATTTAAAATGCTATAACTACACAGATTTATAAACCTTTATATTTTCCTCATTTAAATACACCAGAAAGGTGTTAGAATCATATCCTCAATTGTATATAGAAATATAGTATGTCATAATGTTATTTCATTTTTGAAGTTTTCTTTACAAAATTCTTAATTTCTTTTAATGTTTTTCCACTAATATTATCTTTGATGGTTGAATCTATTTCATTTTCAATATAAAAAGTTTTCTCATTAACCTTTACCTCAAATTTATATTTATATTTATTTTTATCCCAATCTATTAAATTGCTTTTTAGTTGTGCAATATCCCTTAAATCAAACTGAATCATAAAAGGTTCTAAAGCTGGATAAAAATGTCCAAGTTTACTATTCTCTTTTAAAAAAACTATATATGTGTCACCAGATTTAGGTTTTATATACAATGGATCTTTGTTTTTCACTTTTTTTGTAAACACTTTCGTAGCACCTTTCAGAATTATTCCATTGTCATCAATAACTTCATTACTTTCCTCTAATACGAGGCTTTCTGAGTATCTATGATTTATTAAAATTTTATTCTCTACAGAGTCCCCTTTTAAAATTTCTTTAACATGAAAATTAAACAGATGGCCTTCGACATCTTCATCTTGAATCTCATATGATGAATTGTTTGCCATATTCCATTTAGAGTGTAAACCGTCATATTTACCTAGTACAATTACATCTGCTTCTTCTACCATTTCACTTAAATGATTTGTAGTTTTGAATGTCTTACTTAATACTATAGTTTCAGAATTCGATGAAACATTAGACACTTCTGCTATGTCTGTATTTGACCAAATTGTTTTACCAATAATAATTAAAAAAGTAAATATTAATAAACATAGACTCCATTTTATTACTTTATGTTTATACATTATAATAACGTCTCCTTAAAAGATATTTTATACCATTTTCTCAATATAAATATTCCGAATTTTTAAAAAATATTAATTCAAAACAAGATAATGATGCTATAATTCTCTTGTTAAAAATAATCTTTGGAGGGATAATATGAATTTTAGAAAAGGGATTACTGCATTTTTATTAGGTAGTGTGCTTGTCTTTTCCAGCGTTGGAGTTTCAGAAGCTTATGTAAAAGAAGGATGGAAGCTACCTTCAAAATCAGCGACATATAAGTGGGGAGACAGATTAGACGATGGCTCCAGTATCATTAAATCCGGTTGGCAAGCTGCAGATTCAGCCTGGTACACTGCTTCTCGTATTAACTTTACAGTCTCTTCTTCTTCTGTGAACAAATTAAACTCTTGGTTTGAAAGTTCCTCTACTTATTACGGAAGAATGAACACAACTTATAATACATCCACTAAAAAAGTAACGAAATTCGCTGGTGATATTAATGCAGGGAATACAAATATTACAAAATCTAATGTTGCTAAAAGTACAGGAGTACATGAGTTTGGTCATGCAATAGGAATAGGTCACAACAGTGGCACTTCAATTATGAACAGCAATCGTAATCGTACTACTATGCATGTCCCTCAAACTGACGATAAAAATGGTGTGAATGCAATCTATTAACAGAAAAAGGAGATGATTTCTTAATGTTAAATAAAAAAGCAAAAAATTTAGTAATTGCAATTCCCTTAGCTGCAGTGATTGGTTTCGGAGGATATTCAGCATATAATAGTCACTTCTCCAATGTTGCTGGCGAAGATAAGAATGCTGAAACTGTCATTCTCAGTAAAGATTTCCCTGCTACAAGTGATTTAAATCAAATGATTAATGAAGCCGATCTAGTTGTAATTGGTGAATATGGAGGTCTTGACTCTAAGTGGAATATGGCACGTAATCCACGTAATCCATCGGAAGAGGACAAAGAAAACTATGTTGAAGGACATCTATATAATTTCAATATTTCCGAAACAATTAAAGGTGTGAATGAAAATAAACAAATAAAAATCAATCATCGTTTTGCTGAAACAGTTAAGCTTGAAGATTCTAATGCAGTTGTTGCACCAGATGGCACAGTTACAAAAAAGGCTACTAAGATAAATACTAAAGAGGTTCAAAATAAGGATCCTTTATATATCGAACCTAAAGTTAATAAAAAATATATGATGTTTTTGAAGAAGGATCAATTATTTGGAAACTACTATGGAGCAATTGAACCATTCGCAATTACTTTTGATGAAAATAACAAAGCTGACCTTCAAACAAACATAGAAACTATTAATGAAAGTAAGATGTCTTCCAAGGCACAAATTGCAGGAAAAACAATTGTATTGAAAAATGAAATACATGAAACTATTACTGACAATATTAGCGGTAAGACCCTTAATGAATTAAAAGATCAAGTAAAACAAAATGTTAAGTAATAACCATGACTTATAATAATTTGTCCTAATTCATAAGATAGTTAAAATTAATTTATAAAAGTTGTCACAAATTAAATACAAATTACCTTGAACGGTTCTGTTGCGAAGTTTTTTAATAGATAGAAAGTTAGGGTGAGTACAGCTGAATCTTATGCAATTGCGAGTAATTGCTGTAATTCATTGTACGTTGAAAAAACGAAGTTTGGCTGCAAACTTCGTTTTCGTTTATATATAGCATGAATCGTTTCGATTCCTTTCAAGGTGCGCGAAGCATAGCGAAGACTTTGAAATCCTGCAGATTTGGCAAAGCGGCGTTTTACATGTCTATGGTCCTGTTCTATAAGATTATTCAAATGCTTGATTGTACAATGAGTTGTATGTTTATAAAAGCCTTGTTCCTTTAATTTTTTGAATGCACAAAGTAATGCCGGCGCTTTGTCTGTTGTTAGAACCGTTGGTTCTCCAAACTTTTTCACTAACCTTTTCATAAAGGCATATGCAGCCTGATGATCCCGTTTTTTACGAAGTTGAATATCCAATGTGTACCCTTCTTTATCAATTGCACGATACAGGTAACGCCATTCTCCTTTGACTTTTATATAGGTCCCATCCAATTTCCAAGATAGTTGTACTCTTTTATTTTTCTTCTTCCAAATTTGATAAATCAGGTGGCCATATTCATGAACCCAGCGCATAATAGTTGTTGGATGAACTGAAATACCACGTTCTTTCAAAATTTCAGAGACATCACGATAGCTTAAAGAAAAACGACAATAGTAGCCAACGGCTACCAAAATAATATCTTGTTTAAATTGCTTTCCTTTAAAATATCCCACTTATGATTCTCCTCAATCTGTTTTGCAAAAGTTTAGCTTAGTTTTAAAAACTTTGCAACAGAACCCTTCAAAGAATGCTAGCTTGGTACACGCTCTTGAGCTGTACGACAATAGAGAACCTAACAAGATGACTATGAACAAGATCGCTGAGGTCACACAAATAAGCAGAGCTACATTGTACAGAGCAATTAAAGAACGTGAGGAGACAGCTAACTAGTCGGCTACTCCTTTTTTGTTTGCTGAGGAAAGAGGCTATATAGATATGAGTCTGTATGATTATTGCTGAAAAGTGAGTCCATCGAGGTGGGGTTTTGCTAGTTAGTAGGATTCTTTAACAGTCCTACCTCTGTAGTTGTAACCAATCGAGTAAAACTTTATCGTTCCCCCTGAGCTGGATGCCTCACTTCTTTTTAGGTACATCGCTCCACAGGAAGAACCAACTCCCTATAGTTACAACTAACAAGGCGACCGAGCCAGCAAATCACTTGTTCATTACTATCTCCATAATATCCATTATTTTCCTACCTCCCAATTGCTACTTTATAAGTTGTTCTCTTGTAGGTACCCACATGAGACACCCTAAATCGTATATTCGTTCCAGTTAATTTATTTTCAACATATAGAGTTTGGTATTTCTTATTAAAGTTAGCTACAAAGTTCATTGCATCAGCACCTATGAGAACGACTCTATCGTCACCGATATAAAACTCAATAGCAGCCTGATCTAGATTATCGTGCCCGTTAACCCACTTCTTAAACCACTTAAACATTTTATATTCCTCCTCTTAGTTTTCATAAATAGTTATTCTATTTATTCCCAAGTTTTCCCTATTAATACCACCTGATGTTGTCAACTATCGTTTCCACCTGGAGTGGCACAGGCACGACTGCTTCACCTGAGAACGTTAACTCAAAAGTTAAAACTGTGGAGGTCGTAGCAAAACGTACTTGATCAATGAATATAACTCCTTTAGTATTTTCCGTAAGAAACTCTAACTGAAGTGGTTCTCTATGAGGATAATAACTTGAGAGCCTTGATACATATAAGTTTTACTGATCCCAAATCTCTACAGTCCACTGGGAAGTTCCCTTGACAGGGTAGAGATCATGAGCCCGAGCCACCGGAGTCATACAACTACTTTTAAAACAGTTTATAACTTATAAAAATCTGTCTCATTATTTCTTATTTCAGACCTTAATTTTTAAACTTCAAACATAAAACTCCTACGGTTGGAAGATCCGCCGGGGCCCACTTTAACTCCAATAAATTATTAAAATGAACCCATATCAACTCGGCATGCTCAAGCGCTTTAGGTATACCGGACTCTATGTATGCCTTATAAGTAGCAAGATGAACTATAATATTCTCATACTCATGATCCACTTCTTCTATTTTTTCACCAACAGTAATTAAACATCCTAGTTCTTCTTTGATCTCACGTATCAATGCATCTTGCGGCATTTCCCCTTCATTAATTTTTCCACCTGGAAATTCCCAATAGTTCGGTAATGACATTGCAGGAGAACGTAATGCACATAGTATTTCATTCTTCTCATTAAAAATGACCGCTCCAACAACCGATACTTTTTTCTTCATGAATCGTCACTTCTTTCACATCTTATTTAGTACATATACTCTCTATATCTCGTCTTCTTACTTATATCGCGCCAGCTTTTTCTCTAATTTTGCAACATCTTCATGTAGATTTAAAATATGCAGCTTCCGATGACAATTCGCACATATTCCAACAGTGTTATAAAATGTGATTAAAAACCTGTATTTTATATGATAGATTATAAAAATACACAGTATGAAATTAACCAATGATAATTCAAATAAAAAATTCCCCGGATCATTAAACAGATACGGGGAATTTTTTTATCGATGATTCTCTATATTTCCATACGTTTCATATAACTTATACTGTACCATCTCCCTGTTAACAAAATAATGTCAGGCTTATAATGCTTCCACTTAAACAAATGTTTTATTTCCATACCGATCACAAACCTTTGTAGAGTAATAGTATGTCTAAGTTTGATAGATTTTTTGCACCTGAACCATTTTTCTTATATTTTTTTAATAACCCTATTAAGTTTTTTGTAAAATTCACCTTTTGTTTTTCCATGATTAAACTGATTCGGATTAATATTAGCTTTTTGAGAGAGTGCTACAATCTCTTCTTTTGTAATTGAATCTTTAGTATTTATAGACGCTATATTTGTATATTTTCCATCTTCTGTTTTGGGGATTTCTAAAATCCCTTTATTTACAAGATCTACTACAGCCTTATGCTCTGCAGAATGTGTATCTACACCAGTAATTTTCCAATTATGCATAACTTTTGGCGTGTATACACCATTCTTTACCTCTTTTAAATATGTAATAGAAAGGTTACGGATGGTTCCACCTGTTTCTCCAAATGCATTCTCTTGTTTGGATGACCAAATTTGTTCAAACTTACGCCCCTCTAAAGCTCCACCTTTTGCCTGAAGAGCCTCCATTCTATATGCATT